>NZ_JBFUKA010000194.1:0-505 GCF_056401085.1 Nocardioides sp. P4_G4 | reverse complement strand
ACCCTGGTCCCCGGCGCGGACCGCTTCGTCGGCGTCGCCGGGCCGAGCACCTCGGAGCAGGGCGGCCCGGACGCCGACACCGACCTGCAGGCGGCCCGACAGCTCGTGCAGGGCTCCCGCAGGTCGATGCTGCACGTGCCGGCCACCGCGATGAGCGAGCAGGCGGCCGACGTGGCCGTCGGGATCCTCGCCGACGACGAGGTCGAGGGCGCCGAGGACCACGAAGGCGTCCCCTCCTGGCTCTACGAGGTGACCGAGGTCCGGCTCGCCCAGCTCACGAGCGTCCTGGTGCGCGAGGGCGTCGTGACCATCGACGAGCTCTGCGCCGGCTCCACGGCGCGCCGGTGCGAGCAGCTCGGCTTCGTCTAGGTTGGCCAGATGACCGAGACCACCCCGCCCGGACCGCGGCCCGCACGCCGCGACGTACTCCTGATGGGGGCCGGTGTGGCCCTCGGGGCCGCGGGTGTCGGGGCCGGGTGGGCATGGACGTCCCGCGGGCCTGACG
>NZ_JBFUKA010000193.1:0-549 GCF_056401085.1 Nocardioides sp. P4_G4 | reverse complement strand
CCGTGGTCGCACTCCCCGCAACGCGATCATGTTCGGGCCGGCCGGTCGCCTGTACGTGTACTTCACCTACGGGATGCACCACTGCGCGAACGTGGTCTGCGGACCCGAGGGGACGGCGTCCGCCGTCCTCCTCCGCGCCGGCGAGGTGGTCGCCGGTGTCGATCTCGCCCGGGTACGCCGCCCCGGCGCGAGCGACAGGGACCTCGCCCGCGGACCGGCGCGCCTATGCACGGCCCTCGACATCGACCTGGCCGAGGACGGCATCGACCTCGGCGACGGGGGAGTCAACCTGCTGCTGGCCGACACGCCCGGACCAGAAATCGTCTCGAGTGGCCCGCGGGTGGGCCTGCGTGGGGCGCCCGACCGTCCCTGGCGCTACTGGCTGACGGGGGAGCGGACGGTGTCCGCGTACCGCCCCGCAGCACCTCGTCCGACCCGACGACGCTCTGACCTGCACAAACAGTGACGAGGGGACCCCGATTTGTCACGGGTCGAACCGTGGGTCTAATGTTTCACCTGTCGCCGCAAGCGGCCAGCGAAACACCAGCC
>NZ_JBFUKA010000192.1:0-582 GCF_056401085.1 Nocardioides sp. P4_G4 | reverse complement strand
AGCCGGACGTCGACCTGCCGATCGAGGACAAGCTGTTGTGGGTCCTGACCCGGACCGAGGAGGTGCTCGCGCGCGGGATCGGTCTGGGCGGGGTGGCCTCGGTGCTCGGCGACGGGGACCGCGACTTCAGCGCGGCCCTGCGTCGCGCTCTGGACGACGGCTTGCGCCCCGTCCGCGAGCAGGTCGCCACCGACGTCGCGGCCGGTCGGCTGCTGCCCTCGGTCGATCCGGACGCCCTGCTGGACCTCGTCCTCGGCTCCTACCTCGCCGAGACGCTGCGCCACGGCTCGCCACCCCGCCCAGAGTGGCGTCAGCGGACGGCGGACCTGCTCGGCACGCTCGCGACCTAGGCGCCCTGCGCGCGGCCCGGTGAGCGGTGAGTCAGCCACATTCCAGCGCGGTGAGATGTGGCTCGGCCACCGCCGGCCCGCGCGTCGTAGTCGACACGCCCGCGGGCGGTGGGTCAGCCACGTTCCGTCACCTCGGAGGGTGGCTGGCTCACCGCTCCCGGGCGCGCGGGCGCGTCGTACGGCGGCACGCCCGAGGCCGGTGAGGCAGCCACATTCCAACGCGGTGAGATGT
>NZ_JBFUKA010000191.1:0-587 GCF_056401085.1 Nocardioides sp. P4_G4 | reverse complement strand
CCCTTCGCCTGCGCGATCAACGCCCAGGAGCAGCTCGGCATCGAGGAGGGCGACTTCACCGTCGTCTTCGGCGCCGGCCCGATCGGCTGCATGCACATCCGCATCGCCCGCGGCGTGCACAAGGTGGGCACGATCGTCCTCGTCGACGTCAACGCCGAGCGGCTGCAGATGTCGGCCGACGCGGTGAACCCCGACCACGTCATCGACGCCTCCAAGGCCGACGTGGTCGAGGAGGTCATGCGGCTCACCGAGGGCCGCGGCGCCGACGTGATCATCACGGCGACCCCGGCCAACGTCACCCAGGAGCAGGCCATCGCGATGGCCGCCCGGCAGGGCCGCATCTCGTTCTTCGGCGGCCTGCCCAAGACCGACCCGACGATCACCTGCGACTCCAACGTCGTGCACTACCGCCAGCTGCACATCCACGGCGCCAACGGCTCCTCCCCCGACCACAACAAGCGGGCCCTGGAGTACATCTCCACCGGTCAGGTGCCGGTCAAGGACCTCATCACCAAGCACATCCCCCTCGACGACGTGATGTCCGCCTTCGACATCGTCGCCAAGGGTGAGGCCATCAAGGTCACCGT
>NZ_JBFUKA010000190.1:0-715 GCF_056401085.1 Nocardioides sp. P4_G4 | reverse complement strand
GTCTTCGCCCCGTCCGTCGAGGAGGTCTACCCGCAYGGCGTGCGCAGCGACGGGGCGGTCACGGTCGACCCGGGCCACCTCGGCGAGATCCTCGACGGCGAGAGCCGGCCCGGGCACTTCACCGGCGTGCTGACGGTGGTGGCCAAGCTCTTCGGCCTCGTGCAGCCCGACGTCGCCGTCTTCGGCCAGAAGGACTACCAGCAGCTCGCCCTGATCACCCGGATGGCCGCCGACCTGTGCCTGCCGGTCGAGGTCGTGGGCGCCGAGACCGTCCGGGAGTCCGACGGCCTCGCCCTCTCCAGCCGCAACCGCTACCTCGACGTCGACCAGCGGAAGGCAGCCGTGGCGCTGAGCCGCGCGCTGCGGGCGGGGCAGGAGCGGGCGTCGTACGGCGTCCCGGCGGCGCGCTGGGCCGCGATGAGTGTCCTCAAGGCGGAGCCGGCGGTCGAGATCGACTACCTCGCGCTCACCTCGACCGACCTCGGCGAGGCTCCCGAGACGGGGGAGGGTCGGATCCTGGTGGCCGCCCACGTCGGCACCACCCGGCTCATCGACAACGCACCGATCGTCTTCGACGTCGTCCCACCGGCGGACGAGCAGGCGGGCACCCCGGTCGGGGGCTCGACCACCCACGAAAGGAGCAGCTGATGCTGCGCACGATGATGAAGTCCAAGATCCACCGGGCGACCGTGACCCAGGCCGACCTCCACTACGT
>NZ_JBFUKA010000189.1:0-873 GCF_056401085.1 Nocardioides sp. P4_G4 | reverse complement strand
GCCGGGCGCGGCGGTGCGCCGGCCACGTTCGACTCGCCAGGAATGTGGCTCAGTCACCGCTCCCGGGCGCGGCGGGGCCGCGGCACGGCGGGGCGACCCCGGCGGCGTCAGCCCGCGTCGTACGCCGCGAGGATCCGGTCGGCGGCCATCGGCGCCGGGAGCTCGCCGGAGAGCACGGCGGCGCGGACCTCGTCGCGGATCGCGGCGACCGAGGCGGAGCGGCGCAGCCGCTGGTCGAGCTCGTCGCGCACCAGCGACCAGGTGAAGTCGAGCTGCTGGCCGGCCCGCTTGTGCAGCAGCCCGGCCTCGCCGAGGTGCTCGCGGTGCGCGCCGACGCGCTTCCAGACGTCCTCGACGCCGACCCCGGTCAGCGCCGAGCAGGTGACCACCGGGGGCGCCCACTCCCCCTTGCCGTGCACGAGCCGCAGGGCCCCGGCGAGCTCGCGGGCGGCGCCGCGCGCCTCCTGCTCGCGGTCGCCGTCGGCCTTGTTGACCGCGATCACGTCGGCGATCTCCAGGATGCCCTTCTTGATCCCCTGGAGCTGGTCGCCGGTGCGGGCGAGCGTGAGGAACAGGAACGTGTCGACCATCCCGGCGACGGTGACCTCGGACTGTCCGACGCCGACCGTCTCGACCAGCACGACGTCGTACCCCGCGGCCTCGAGCACCAGCATGGCCTGGGTCGTGGCCCGCGCGACGCCCCCCAGCGTGCCGGCGGACGGCGAGGGCCGGATGTAGGCCCGCGGGTCGACGGAGAGCGACGCCATCCGGGTCTTGTCACCGAGCACCGAGCCGCCCGTGCGCACCGACGACGGGTCCACCGCCAGGACGCCGACCCCACCGACGACGGGTCCACCGCCAGGACGCCGACCC
>NZ_JBFUKA010000188.1:0-887 GCF_056401085.1 Nocardioides sp. P4_G4 | reverse complement strand
GCGCGGCGAGGACGTGCGGGCCCGGATCACCGCCCTCGCGGAGGTCCCCGACCTGTGGGAGGGCGCCCTCGACCGGCTCCTCGAGCTGGTGCCGCTGCCCGACCCGGGCTTCGGCAACCTGCTGTGGCAGGCGATCGTCGGCGCCTGGCCGGCGTCCGGCCTCGACGGGGACTGGCGCGAGCGCCTGCACGGGTACGCCGAGAAGGCGATGCGCGAGGCCGGTGACCGCACGCAGTGGACCGCCCCGGACGAGGCCTACGAGGCCGCCGTCCACCGGTGCGTCGACGCCGCGATCGACCGGCCCGAGGTGCGGGCCGTCGTCGACGAGGTGCTGGCCGCGGTCGCCGACGCCGGCTGGAGCAACGCGATCGTCGCCAAGCTGGTCGCGATCACGATGCCCGGCGTGCCCGACGTCTACCAGGGCAGCGAGCTGTGGGAGCAGTCCCTCGTCGACCCCGACAACCGGCGACCGGTCGACTACGACGTACGACGCACGCTGCTCGACGCGATCGAGCAGGGCGAGCGCCCGTCCCTGACGGGTGGCGTGGACGACCCGGGGGCGGCCAAGCTGCTCGTCACCCGCGCCGGCCTGCTGGCCCGCCGCGAGCAGGCGGAGCTCTTCGACTCCTACGCACCGCTGACCGCCTCGGGCGAGGCCGCCGACCACGTGCTGGCCTTCGACCGCGGCGGCGCCATCACCGTCGCCACCCGCCTCCCGCTCGGCCTGGCCAGGCGCGGCGGCTGGGGCACGACCAGCCTCCCGCTCCCCGCGGGGGAGTGGACCGACGCGGTCTCCGGCCACGTCCACACCGGTGACGTCCTGCTCGGCGAGCTGCTGGGAGACCTGCCGGTGGCGCTGCTGACGCGCAGCTCGGCCCCTCTCGACC
>NZ_JBFUKA010000187.1:0-892 GCF_056401085.1 Nocardioides sp. P4_G4 | reverse complement strand
CGCTCGTGTAGAACTTCAGCGCGAAGCCTCGCGGGTCGCGCCACGTGTCGGGAGAGCCCTGCTCGCCGGCGACGGTGGAGAAGCGGGCCAGCATGTCGGTCCGTACGCCGGGCTGGAACAGCCCCGCCTTCGTGTAGGCGCTGACGTCCTGGGTGGTCTCGAACCGGCCGAAGGCGCCGGAGCCCTTGGCGTGCACGTTGCGCTCGGGGATGCGCTCGCGGTTGAAGTGCGCCATCTGGCTCAGGAAGTGCACGTCGTGGAGCAGGATCGGGCCGTCGGCCCCGAGGGTGAGCGAGTTGCGGTCGCTCGGAGCAGGTGAACCGGTGTCCGTCGTCGAGCCGAGCGCGGCCTCGGACGAGGGGGCGGTGGCGATCGAGCTGTCCGTGGGCTGGGGGAGGTCGGGCATGTCACTCCTGGTGGTCGAGGTGGTGGGGAGCGAGCGCCGCCGGGTCTCCGAGAGGGGCTGCGCGCGCCACCTCTCCAACGTCGCACTGGATCTGGAACAGGTCAAGAAAACTCGCCCGCCGGGGTGGCGCCCGTCCCGGGTCGGTCCAGCCGGTCACTTCAGGAGATCCGGGCGTCCGAACATCTCCGCGGTGGCCCGGGCGCTGGGGGTGCCGACGTCGGGGTCGGCGCCACCGGCGAGCAGCCGGGCCACGACGTCGTCCTCGCCCTTGAAGATCGCACCGGCCAGCGGCGACTGGCCGCGTGCGTTGAGCCGGTCGGGGTCGGCTCCGCGGGCCAGCAGCATGGCGACGGTCCCGGCGTGCCCGTGGTACGACGCGAGCATCAGGGCGGTGTTGCCCTCACCGTCGGGATGGTTGGCCGGGAAGCCGCCGTCGAGGTAGCGCGCCAGCAGGTCGCTCTCGCCCTGGCGGGCGCAGTCCATGGC
>NZ_JBFUKA010000186.1:0-928 GCF_056401085.1 Nocardioides sp. P4_G4 | reverse complement strand
CCGACGTCTCGCCCACGAGCTCGAGCGCACCCGAGAGCTGCTGGGGCGCGAGCGCGCCACCATCGCCCGGGAGATGCAGCTGGGCAAGGACGAGCTGCTCGCCATGGACCGCCAGGTCGCCGAGCTCCAGGACCGGCTCCAGCGGCTGCGCCACAAGAACGTCCTGCTCCGGGCCCGCGTCGCCCAGGTGGCCCGTGAGCGCGACCTCGCCGAGGCCCGGGCCGCCGAGCTCTCCGACGAGCTCTTCCTCACCCACGACTCTCGTGCCGTCCGGGCGGTCGCCTCGTTGGTGGAGCGCGCACGCCGCAGGCGGTCCTCGTGACGACCGCCGACTCCGACGAGCAGAGCGCCTTGGACCGCCGCCGGGCCGGCTACCGCCAGCTCGTCGACGGCGAGCTCGCGTCGGGTGACGGGGACCGCTACACGTTCCTGGTGCGCTCGGTCGACCTTCGCAACCCCGGTCCCGACCTGGTGGCCGCCGCGGGCCTGGGCCTGGCCCTGGCCGATCGCGGGCACGGCGTACGCCTCGTGCCCCAGCACCGCTGGCACCTCGGCGGCTCGACCGACGTGTGGATCGCCGCCACGCCCGAGGTCGACCCCTCGCTGGCCCCCGCCGACGCCTGGAAGGTCGCCTGGGCCCACGACAGCACCGACGAGTGGGCCGTCCTGGACCACCTCGTCGCCTTCGACCGGGTGCTGGCGGGCTCCGAGACCGCCCTGGCCACGCTACGTCGCCGTACACCGCGCGCCGACGTGGTGCTGCGCACCGGCGTCGACGCGGAGCTCTTCGTCCCCGTCGACGCCGCACGCACGGAGGTCGTCAGCATCGGCGTCCACGTCGACCGTGGACGACCCGTGCAGCCCCTGCTCACCGACCTGCCCCTCGGGGTGCCCCTCACCGTGCACGCCGAGCCGCTACGCACCATGC
>NZ_JBFUKA010000185.1:0-1193 GCF_056401085.1 Nocardioides sp. P4_G4 | reverse complement strand
AGACGCTTGAGAGGAACGCATGACCAGCACCGCTGACCAGGCCCGATCGATCATCGCCGGCACCGAGGCGGAGGGCGGCGACGTCGTCGCCGCGACCACCGCCGCGGCCGAGGCGTTCGCGTCCTACCGCGCCACCAGCCCCACCGGGCGCGCGGACTTCCTCGAGGCGGTCGCCGCCGAGATCGAGGCCGACAAGGACGCGATCATCGAGGCCGCCGTCGCGGAGAGCAGCCTGCCGCTGGCTCGCATCACCGGCGAGGTCGGGCGCACCACCGGCCAGCTGCGCATGTTCGCCGGCGTCGTCCGCCAGGGCGACCACCTCGGCGTACGCATCGATCCCGCCATGCCCGAGCGGGCGCCGCTGCCGCGTGCGGACATCCGGCAGCGGATGGTCCCGCTCGGCCCCGTAGCCGTCTTCGGCGCCAGCAACTTCCCGCTCGCCTTCTCCACCGCGGGCGGCGACACCGCCTCCGCGCTCGCGGCCRGCTGCCCGGTCGTGGTCAAGGGCCACCCGGCCCACCCCCGGACCGGAGTCCTGGTCGCCCGCGCGGTCACCCGCGCCGTCGCGAAGTGCGACCTGCACCCGGGCACGTTCTCGTTCCTCCTCGCCGCCGACGGCCGGAGCGGCATCGAGCTCGGCCAGGCCCTGGTCGGCGACCCGCGCATCTGCGCGGTCGGCTTCACGGGGTCCCGCGGGGGCGGGCTCGCGCTCGTCGAGACCGCGAGCCGGCGCGCCGTGCCGATCCCGGTCTACGCCGAGATGTCCTCCATCAACCCCGTGGTCGTGCTCCCCGGTGCGCTCGCCGAGTCCGACACCACCGCGTTCGCCCAGGCGTACGTCGGCTCGCTCACCCTCGGCGCCGGCCAGTTCTGCACCAACCCCGGCCTGCTCTTCCTGCCCACCGGCGAGGCGGGGGACGACTTCATGGCGGCCACCGCCGCCGCGGTCGCGGAGACCACCGGGCAGCGGATGCTCACCCCGGGCATCGCCGAGGCCTACGGCTCGGGCACCGACCGGCTCACGGGCACCGACGGGGTCACCGTCGTCGCCAGCGGCTCGGACGGCGGCGAGCACGCCCCCGCCCCGGTCGTCTCCGAGGCGCCGGTGGAGCTCCTGCTGCAGGCCGACAGCGCCGTGGCCCACGAGGTCTTCGGTGCCTCCGGCGTCGTCGTCCGGTACGACGACGTGGACG
>NZ_JBFUKA010000184.1:0-1240 GCF_056401085.1 Nocardioides sp. P4_G4 | reverse complement strand
GTCACGGACTACCCGACGACGGGCGGATCGGGTCAGGGCGCCGTCACGAAGTCGATGAGCTCCTCGACGCGGCCGAGCAGGGTCGGGTCGAGGTCCTCGAACCCCCGGACCCCGCCGAGGATGTGCTTCCAGGCACGGGCGATGTCGGCCTGGTCGCGGTGCGGCCAGCCGAGCTGCTGGCAGGTGCCGGTCTTCCAGTCGATGGAGCGCGGCACGTCGGGCCAGCGCTCGAAGCCGAGGCGCTGCGGCTTGACCGCCTGCCACACGTCGATGAAGGGGTGCCCGACGATCAGCACGTGCTTGCCGACCTCGGACTTGGCGATGTTTGCGGCGATCCGGCTCTCCTTGGAGCCGCGCACCAGGTGGTCCACCAGCACCCCGACCCGGCGCTGCGGGCCGGGCTTGAAGTCGCGCAGGTGGTCGGCGAGGTCGTCGACGCCGCCGAGGAACTCCACGACCACACCCTCGATGCGCAGGTCGTCGCCCCAGACCTTCTCCACCAGCTCGGCGTCGTGGCGGCCCTCGACGAAGATCCGGCTGGCGCGGGCGACGCGGGCCTTGGCGCCGTGGACGGCGATCGAGCCGCTCGCCGTGCGCGTGGGCTTGACGGGACCCGTGCGGGTGACCGGGGCGACCAGCACGACCGGCCGGCCCTCGAGCAGGAAGCCGGTGCCCAGGGGGAACGTACGCCGCTTGCCGCGGCGGTCCTCCAGCGTCAGGGTGCCGAGGTCACGGTCGACGGCGACGATCTCGCCGCACCAGTCGGTGGTGACCTCCTCGACGACCTGACCGAGGTCGGCGGGGGTCTCGGTGGCGCGGCCGTTCTTGGGGGCGCGCCAGTCGGTGGCGAGGACGTCGGAGCCGTAGCGGTCTGCGGGGGAAGGCACCGCCCAACGCTAGGTCGCGGTCGCGGCGGCGTGAGGGTGCCACGCCGCCGCGGGTCGCTCAGGGGACGGGGACAGCGGGTCAGCCGGTGATGCCGGCACCCTGGGCACCGTCGCCGCTGACGGACTCTGGGTCGGTCTCGTCGTCCCCGCTGCCGGACGTCTCGGTGCTGGGGGTCTCGCAGGTGACGGGCTTGGTGCCGGGCGAGGCGCCGTCGCCGTGGCAGGTCGAGCAGACGACCGCGGTGTCGACCTTCAGGTCCTTGGTCGTGCCGAAGGCCGCCTCCGCGAGCTCGACGTCGAGGCGGATCAGGGCGTCCTGCCCGCGGCGCATCCGCTGACGCGGACCACGACCC
>NZ_JBFUKA010000183.1:0-1278 GCF_056401085.1 Nocardioides sp. P4_G4 | reverse complement strand
CTTCTCGGCGCCGGACTGCTTCTTGCGGATGGAGTCGATGACCGCCTGACGGTCGGTCCTGTCCTTCTTGGCCACGGTGCTGGGGTCTCTCGGGTGGGGGGCAGGGCCCGGACCGGGGCACGGCTCAGCGTGTTCCGGCGGGTGTCGGGGGCAGAGTCTACGGAGTGACAGGTGACACGGTGGCCACCACGTCGGATCCTCCCGCTCGCCAGTCGTCGAGCGCCCACCCGTGGGCGAAGCAGACCGCTGCCACGGCGTGCCGCTCGGCGGTGCCCGGGAGCCTGAGGGGGACGGGGCCGACGCCGTCCTGCCGGTCGGTCCTCGGGGCAGGGGTGGTCCCACCGACGACGCGGGCGAGCGCACCGGCCAGCTCGTGGACGGGGACGGGGTCGCCGAACGGGCGGCGGTCCTCCGGGCGACCGGCGAGCGCGCGGACGACGGCCTCGCGGGCGCCGTACCCGAAGAGGTCCCCGCCCTCGGGCCGGACCAGGCGGGCGGCACCGGTGCCGTGGTCGCCGGCCTCGAGGACCAGGTCGGCGCGGCCCCGGACGACAGCCACGGGGCGGCCGGCGAGCTTGCCCTGGGCGAGCTCGGCGGCGCCCGCGATCTCGTCGGCCACCGCGGGCAGGGTCACCGCCAGCGGGTTGCCGTAGGGGTCCTCGCGCCCGGCGAAGTCCTCGGCGACGACCAGCCCGGCGGCGCCGATCGCGATGTCGGTCTGGCCCTCTCGCCAGGCGCGCCCGGCGGTGTCGGTGACCACCACCCCCACGTTCGCGCCGGAGAGCTCCAGCAGCGCCTCGCGCAGCGTACGAGCGCTGGCGTCGGGATCGAGGGGCAGCAGGGCGACCTGGCCCAGCGGGACGTTGGAGGCGTCGACACCGGCCGCGGCCATCGTGAGGCCCAGCCTGTTGCGGACGATGAGCGTGGGTCCCCGGGTGGCGACGACCCGCACCGTCTCCTCGGCCAGCGCCTCGGCGCGGTCGCCGGCACGGACCCGGCCCTCGGCCTTGCTGACGACCTTGCTGGTGACCACGACGATGTCGCCGTCGGCGAGCTCGGTCACGGCCACGACGACCCGGGCGAGGTCGCTGTCGACGGTGATCTCAGGGAGGCCGTCGGGGGCGGTGACCTCCAGCCGGCTCACCGGACGAGCCCGACGGCCGCCGCCGCCATGGCGGCGGTCGCGTCGAGGTCACTCATCATCAGCGGCACCGCCTCGCAGGCGATGCCGGCCTCGCGCACCCCGGCCACGTGGTGCGCGTCGCGGGTGTCCACCAG
>NZ_JBFUKA010000182.1:0-1356 GCF_056401085.1 Nocardioides sp. P4_G4 | reverse complement strand
CCGCGGCGAGACATCACCCACGACGGGTGATGTCCGGCCGGTCGCCCCCGTGCACCCTCGGACCATGATCCGACACCGTAGTGCCCGCCGTCTCGCCGTCGCCTGCGTCGCCCTCGCCACGATGACCCTCGGCGCGTGCGGGGATGACGGGAACGCGGGCGAGAGCACGGACGCCGCGACCATCTGCGACGACGTGGACGCGATCCGCACCTCGGTCGCGGACATCACCGAGGTCACCATCGACGCGGACGCGCTCGCCCAGCTGCAGGACAACCTCGACCAGGTGCGGGACGACGTGAGCACGCTCATCGCCGACGCCCGCGACGAGTTCGCCGACGAGGTCGACGCCGTCGACCAGGCCGTGTCCGGAGTGACGACCACGCTGCGTACCGCCGTGAACGACCCCACGATCGACACGCTGTCGGCCCTCCGGACCCAGCGCAAGGTCCTGACGGACGCCGTCACCGACCTGGCCGACGCCGTTGCGAGCACCTGCTGAGCGGGAGGTCGAGCCCCACCGGCAACGACGAAGGGCCCTTCCGGCATCTCTGCTGGAAGGGCCCTTCGATCTGTACCCCCGACCGGATTCGAACCGGCGCTACCGCCGTGAGAGGGCGGCGTGCTAGGCCGCTACACAACGGGGGCAAGCACTGCACTGTGACGCATTTCTTGAAGCGATCGGAACTGTATCCGGAACTCCGGAGCGGCTCCAAATCCCTGCCTGACGGCCGGAACTCGCTGGGATACTAGGACTCGAACCTAGAATAACTGGACCAGAACCAGTCGTGTTGCCAATTACACCATATCCCACTGACTTACTACTTCCAGGCCCTTCCGACGTGCTGTCCGGACCGAGAAGAAACCTTACACGGATCGGTGCGGGGCCTCCAAAACGCCCCGCTCCACCGTGCTGGAGAGCCCCATCCGACGGGCCGTCCAGGTCGCCAGGACGAGGTAGACCAACGACTGGGTGAGCGTGCCCGGAAGGCTCCACCACGTGCCACCGGTGGGGTTGAGGGTGCTCGCCATGTCGGAGTAGGCCAGCGCCAGGCCGAAGGCCAGCCAGTTGTTGAGCACGTGCATGGCGATGCCGGCCTCGAGCCCGCCGGTGAGGATGACCAGGGCGCCGGCGACGAGGCCGAAGGCCAACCGGTCCACGAAGACCGGCCAGCTCTGGCCCAGGCCGTGCGCCAGCGCGAAGAGGAGGGACGAGATCCCCACCGCGAACACACGACTGCCGAACAGGCCGCCGAACGCCTGCTGGAGGTAGCCCCGGAAGGCGTACTCCTCCCCCGCCGCCTGGAGGGGCGTCAGCATCAGCACCACGAGCAGGAAGTCGCGGGTGGTGCTCGTGAA
>NZ_JBFUKA010000181.1:0-1360 GCF_056401085.1 Nocardioides sp. P4_G4 | reverse complement strand
GGCGCGCCTCGTCGCCGCGGGCGCGGGCCGGGCCGGCCGCCAGGACGGTGTCGGCCTCGACCATCAGGCGCTCTCGGAGCGCGGCGGTGAAGTCGGGTCGCGCAGTGATCTCGGGGACGGCCCGCAGGTCGTCGACCACGGCCAGCAGGTCGGCGAAGCGCGTGGCGTCGTGCTCGGTCAGGGGTGGGGAGGTCGTGGACGCCCCGGCGGTACGGCGCTCCAGCAGGGCGTCGAACTCCTCCGCACGGCGTCGTGCCGAGAATGGCACAGTCATCCTGTCCGTCCTTGCGTCTCGTGCTCAGTGCCGCCCGATGCGGCCGTGCGGTGCCCCTCCACCCCGATGAACGACGCCCCGGTCGGGGAGGTTACGCAGTGTGACCCAGCGAACCGGGCGGGCTCGGACGGGCGTCGCCGGGGGGTCGTCATCGGTCCCGCATCCCCTCGGGCAGCAGCTTGGCGAGGTTGCGTACGCCGCGCAGCTGCAGCTGCTTGACGGCACCCTCGCTGCGGTCGAGGGCGAGCGCCGTCTCCGCGATGCTCATGCCCTGCAGGAAGCGCATGATGATGCACTCGCGCTGCTCGGTCGGCAGCTCGGTGAGGGCTTGGAGGAGGATCTCGTTGGTCATGCCCTCCAGCACGGCGTCCTCGGGACCGTCGGTCGCGTCGTCGTGGAGCCCCATGTCCTCCGTGGTGAGCTCGAGACGGGTGCGACCCGCCTTGTAGTGGTCGGTCAGGAGGTTGCGGGCGATGGTCATCAGCCAGGCGCCCAGGTCACGCCCCTGCCACCGGAAGTTGTTCATGCTGCGCAGGGCCCGGAAGAAGGTCTCCGAGGTGAGGTCCTCGGCCAGCGCCACCGAGCGGGTGCGGTAGTAGAGGAAGCGGTAGACCGAGGGCTGGTAGTGGTCGTAGAGCAGGCCGAACGCCTCCGTGTCGCCACCACGGGCGAGCTCCACCAGGGCGATCAGGCGGCTGCGCTCGGCCTCGTCCTCCTCCGAGGAGGTGGCCTGGTCGGCGTCGCCGTAGGGGTCRCGCCCGCCGCCGTCACGACGACCGCCCGGGGTGCCGCCGAGGGACGTGTCCGCCTCGGCGAGCAGCACGTGCCCCGCGGGTGCGGGCACGACGAGGGCGAGGCGCACGGCACGCCRCAGCGCGTCGAGTCCCCGCTCGATGTCGGTGTCACCCCACATGGCGTTCTGACGACCCTCCCAGTCGGTCCCTGCCGGGACCTACCACAGAGTAGGGAAAGTCGACGGCGTTGGGAATGGCCGCGGCCCGGGGTCGGGGCCGACCCGTACTCAGGGGTGACGCCGGCCGCGGAGGGTGGCGCCGGCGGCGACCGCGCCGCTCACCGCGCCCGCGG
>NZ_JBFUKA010000180.1:0-1373 GCF_056401085.1 Nocardioides sp. P4_G4 | reverse complement strand
GTCCTCCACCTCGAACCGGCGGCCGTCATTGGCCTCTCGCCACTCTCCGTCGATGAACAGAAGGTCCGGCTGATCGCTCATGAAATCCATCGTGCCAGACGCCACGGACAGCCCCGTCCGGTCTGGACCTGCGGCCGCTGGGACGGGGCCGGTCCTGACCAGTCCGGCGATCTCGCCAAGACCGGGACACCCCGCCCCTGGGGGTGACACAGTTCTGCCGCGAGCCCCTTGCTGACCCCATGCAGCAAGGGGCTCGCGTGCGTCCGCACGCCTCCGGTCGAGCCCTACATGCCGGTCCCGCGCTCCCCGGTGGTGGAGGAAGTCCCCGCCCACGGCCCCACGACGCGCCGTACAGGTGGAGCGCCACGCCCTATTTCACCGTTGTCTTGGCGTCCCGGGGGAGGTCGGCTAGTCTAGGTGAACAGAAGGTGAACGGGAGGTGTCACATGAGCGACCACACGACGACTGCACCGCAGCGCGACGGTCTCGTCTGCCGATGGGTCGAGGTCACCGACGCGTCGGGGCGCACGCACATGGAGGCACGCTGGGTGGCGCCCCGGATCGCGGCGCTCGCCCCGCACGCCGCCTGAGTCCGTCCGACTCCACACCGGAGCCACCAGCCCGCGAGGGCCGGTGGCTCCTTGTCGTGGCGGGGACTGCCGGGCGTGCGCAACGACCACGTCGAGCGAGCTGGGGAATGAAACGGACTGCGGTACTGTTTAGATAGTTGAAATCTCCACCACCTACCGCACCGGGAGCCACCATGACCGACTTCGACACCCCCACCACCGCCATCGCCGACATCACCGGCGACTACACCATCGACCCGTCGCACAGCACCCTCGGCTTCGTCGCCCGCCACGCGATGGTCACCAAGGTCCGCGGCCAGTTCAACGGCTTCGAGGGCACCGCCCACGTCGACGCCGCCGACCCGGCCCAGTCCCGCGTCGACCTGACCATCGAGGTCGCCTCCGTCGACACCCGCAGCGCCGACCGCGACGGTCACCTCAAGTCCGGCGACTTCTTCGACGCCGAGACCTACCCGAACATCCGCTTCGTCTCCACCGACGTCAAGCGCGACGGCTCCGAGTGGGCCGTCACCGGCGACCTGACCATCAAGGACGTCACCAAGTCGGTCACGATCCCCTTCGAGGAGACCGGCTCCGCGCAGGACCCCTTCGGCAACGTGCGCGTCGGCTTCGAGGGCGCGACCACGGTCAACCGCAAGGACTTCGGCCTCACCTGGAACGCCGCGCTCGAGACCGGTGGCGTCCTCGTCTCCGAGAAGATCAAGCTCGAGTTCGACATCTCGGCGATCAAGTCCGCCTGATCCACTCGGCGTACCCAGCACGAACGCCTCGAGCCGGCCACCC
>NZ_JBFUKA010000179.1:0-1442 GCF_056401085.1 Nocardioides sp. P4_G4 | reverse complement strand
GTGGAGGACCCCGCCGACGGCTCCGTCCTGGCGCGGGTCGCCGACGCCGGCGAGGTGGACGCGGCCGACGCCCTCGACGCCGCCGTCGCGGCGCAGGCCGGGTGGGCGGCCACGGCGCCGCGCGAGCGCGGGGAGCTGCTGCGATCGGCGTACGAGCTGGTCATCGAGCGCACCGAGGAGTTCGCCCACACCATCAGCCTCGAGATGGGCAAGCCGCTGGCCGAGGCGGCCGGCGAGGTGGCCTACGGCGCGGAGTTCTTCCGGTGGTTCGCCGAGGAGGCGGTGCGCATCCACGGTCGCTTCATGAGCGCCCCGGACGGCAAGAGCCGGCTGCTGACCCTCAAGCGTCCGGTCGGCCCGTGCCTGTTCGTGACGCCGTGGAACTTCCCGCTGGCGATGGGCAGCCGCAAGATCGGTCCGGCGCTGGCCGCCGGCTGCACGATGGTCGTCAAGCCCGCCGAGCAGACGCCGCTCACCATGCTCAAGCTGGCCGACCTGCTGCGCGAGGTCGGTGTCCCGGCGGGCGTCGTCAACGTGGTGCCGACCAGCGACGCGGCCACGGTCGTCTCCGCGCTGATGGGCGACGACCGGCTGCGCAAGGTGAGCTTCACCGGCTCCACCGAGGTCGGCAAGATCCTGGTCCGCCAGTCGGCCGACCACCTCCAGCGCGTCTCGATGGAGCTCGGCGGCAACGCGCCGTTCGTCGTCTTCGAGGACGCCGACGTGGACGCCGCCGTGGCCGGCGCGATGATCGCCAAGATGCGCAACATGGGCGAGGCCTGCACGGCGGCCAACCGCTTCCTCGTGCACGTCGACGTCGCCCAGGAGTTCGCGACGGCGCTGGCCGACAAGATGGGTGCGATGACCGTGGGTCGCGGACAGGACGACGGGGTCCAGGTCGGGCCCCTCATCGACTCCGTCGCCGTCGACTCGGTGAGCCAGTTGGTCACCGACGCGGTCCACGACGGGGCGAAGGTCGTCACGGGCGGCACCGCACCCGGCGGTCCCGGCCACTTCTACCCGCCGACGGTGCTCACCGACGTGCCCGCCGAGGCCCAGATCAACGCCGTGGAGGTCTTCGGCCCGGTCGCCCCGATCACCACCTTCACCACCGAGGAGGAGGGGGTCGCCGCGGCCAACGCGACGCCCTACGGCCTCGTCGCCTACGCCTGGACCCGCGACCTGGCCCGCACCATGCGGCTCCAGGAGTCGCTGCAGGCGGGGATGATCGGCATCAACACCGGGCTGGTGTCCAACCCTGCCGCCCCGTTCGGCGGGGTCAAGGAGAGCGGCTTCGGGCGCGAGGGTGGCTTCGAGGGCATCGAGGAGTACGTCGACACGACCTACGTCGCGCTCCCGGCGGGCTGACACCCCCTTTCTCGGGGTAGTCCGTGACGTTCGGACCCTTGATCGAAGCTTTTCGGGAGCCGAACGTCACGGAC
>NZ_JBFUKA010000178.1:0-1491 GCF_056401085.1 Nocardioides sp. P4_G4 | reverse complement strand
ATCTTGCCGCGCGTGTGACCCACCTTGCTGAGCGCAAAGGCCTTACCGACCTCGTCGAGCCCGAAGGTCCGGGCCACCTCCACGGTGAGCCGACCCGCGTCGGCCAGCTCCGCCAAGCGGGCGGTCTCCGAGCCGAGCGGGCGCACCCACACCGCGTGGCCTCCGTGCTCGGTCACGGAGCCGTCCGCGACCGAGGCGTGCCGACCGCCCTCCGCGAGGACCGCCAGGGTGGTCTCGAGCTGGCCGCCCACGAAGTCGGCGACCGCGTCGACGCCCTCCGGTGCCAGGGCCCGGACCCGCTCGACCACGCCGTCGCCGTACGCCACGGGCTCGGCACCCAGGCCGCGCAGGAAGTCGTGGTTGGCCTCCGACGCCGTCCCGATCACCCGAGCTCCCCGGGCGACGGCGACCTGGACGGCGAGGCTGCCGACGCCGCCGGCGGCGGCATGGATCAGGACCGTGTCCCCCTCGCCCACCTTCAGCACGTCGAGGGTGCGCAGCGCGGTGCCGCCGGCGAGCGGCAGGCCGCCGGCCTGCTCCCACGTGAGGGACGCCGGCTTGCGGGCCACCGACCAGGCGGGCACGGCTACCTGCTCGGCGAAGGTGCCGCCGTGCACGATGTCCTTGCGGGCATAGGCCATCACCTCGTCACCCACCGTGAACTCAGGAGTGTCGGGACCGACCGCGACCACGGTGCCTGCGACGTCCCACCCGGGGACCGCCGGGAAGACGGTGTCCATCAGCCCGTCCAGACCGCCGGCCATCACCTTCCAGTCGACGGGGTTCACGCCCGCGGCGCGGACCTCGATGAGGACGGCGCCGGGACCGGTCTTGGGGGTCTCGACGTCTCGGACCTGCAGGGTCGCCGTGTCCTGGCTGTAGGCCTCGTACGTGGCTGCGCGCATGCTCGTGCTCCTTCTGGTGGGGGTGTCCGTGCTCAACAACCGCACGCAGCGCGGCCTTCCCCTCGTCCGTGTGGTGCCCACCTCGTGCCCACAGATGAGTACGCGACCCCACGCACGGGATCGGTCGAGCCGAACACCATGCAGACATGACGAAGACCGCCATCACCAGCACGTCCACGAACGCGGTACGCAGGTGGGGCCCGGCACTGCTGATCCTCGTTGCCGGCGTGCCCTCGATGCTCGGCCTCGCTCTCGTGGGCGCTGTGCTCGGCGGGATCCTCGGACTGTTGGCGCCGGTCCTGGTGGGCGCGCTGGTCCTTCTCTACCGGATGGTCGTCGCCTCGACCACGACGTGCGAGGGCCGGTCGGTCGTCCGCGAGGTCGGAGCCGTCGTCCTGGGTGTGCCCCTGGGCTTCGGCGCCTACGCGGCGATGGTGTGCGTCGGCATCGGTCTCGACGTGATCCCGTTCATCGGGCGGGCTCACGATTACCCGCACGAGGACGTCTGGAACGCATCGAGCCTGGTCGTCGCCGTCGCCGTGGCGGCCGGGGGCTGGTGGGTCCTGCGGCGTTGGGTGGACCAGGA
>NZ_JBFUKA010000177.1:0-1747 GCF_056401085.1 Nocardioides sp. P4_G4 | reverse complement strand
TCTGTGCCCACCTCAGCGACGAGGGTACGGCCGAGTTCGAGGACGACTCCCTGGGTGGCGTTGTCGACTATATGTGTCAGCTCTACCTGCGACGAGGACTTCGTGAAGCAGTAAAGGTGATCTGCGAGGAACCCCTGCGGTTTGATCGCCTCGTCTACTCGGCAGTGACGTCATGATGTTGTCCTATCCGCGCCTGTCGCGTTCACATGCACTGATCGAGGCCGGCCGTATTCGAGAGGCGCTGAGGACCGGGGGGCTCTCGTCCGTATCCACGCTCGCCCGTGTTCATCACGAGCGGCAGCACCCTGTCTCCACCGGCCGGATCGCAACACCGACCGAGATCGGTGAGGCGCGGTCCCGCATTATTGATGCAGTCAGATTCTGGTTGTCTGCGGGGAGAGTCACTGACAAGGCAACCTTCGACCGCGAACTCGGTGCCGCCCTCCATGCCTCGCTCGCAATTGTGCCGTCCGACGCCTCGCACGAGGAGACCTGGAACTTCTTGAGTGCTGTCGTGCTTCCAGACGTCATTGCAATCCGGTTCCCGAGTCTGCCCGATGATCGTCTCATTGGGGGGCACAGGAATGTGCTGAGGAAGGCATGGATCAGGCACGAGATTCTTGGGAACGGCCTCCTCGAGCTCGACCTCAAGGAAGACGAGCTAGTTGGACTCTTCGAACGCACAGCGCTGGTCAGGAACCGTAGACTTGCGCGCTTTGCTGCTCACACTGTCGCTGAGCATCAGGGTCCAAAGCGCGACGAGTGGGCCAGAAAGTTCTACAAGTTGCTCACTTTCCAAACGGGTGTTCGCCTCCTTGACTCGCTTGAGGACGAGGCACTCGATGAGGTCGTGCAGTCTTGTGCGGCTGGCGCAGACTCGCTCAGCCTTCTGCCTTCAGAACTGGGGGGCTCGGACGACTGACACGTCATGCCTCTGGGAACCTTTCAGGGGCTCCTGGTGCTCGCCGCCATGCCGCGTCCGCCACTTCGAGCACACGCCCGACCGTATGACGCGCAGCCTTGGTCTGCTGCGAACGCGGCGGTGCGTCTGAGTCGGGCCCGTGGCCAAGTCGCGGTCGGTGCTCGCGGTAATGCTGAACGCGTCACCAGCGACAACGCGGATTGGAGCAGCAGCAGCCCGTGCCGATCCGCCAGGGTYAGATCAGGCACGTCACTGCGGGATTACCCCTTGCGCTTGTGGCGTGGGTGGACCTGATTGCGATGCCGACGCCGACCATGAGGTGCTTCTCTCGCTCGAGGGCATCTGTCGTGGCCCCTCACCGACCCGCCGCCCGGCGGGTGGCAAAGCGAGGCCACGGACAGGAGGAGGGCGTCGGCTAGGGGGCGAGTAGGCGTCCCSGGAGTTGAGCTGGCGTGAGCCAGGGCTTGGACCTGTGGATCATCCGATGGCAGTTCGCGCACAGCAGCGCCAAGTCCTCGAGGCGGGTGCGCGCTGGTCCGGACGCATGCAACGGCAGCACGTGGTGGACCTCGATGTAGTCGACCCCCAATTGTCCGTAGGTCGCAGCAAAGTCGAAGGCGCACACCTCGCAGGCGATCGTCATACCCCCGGCCTTGACGTTCGCGATCTTGGCGCGACGCAGTTTCGGACTGCGTTCTCGTCGAAAGTGCTTGGCGACGAGCAGCCTGCCCTCGTCCGCGCTGATCTCTTCCAGCTCCATCTCGTCGTGGGGGACAGAGGACACACTCTTCCAGCTCCATCTCGTCGTGGGGGACAGAGGACACA
>NZ_JBFUKA010000176.1:0-1804 GCF_056401085.1 Nocardioides sp. P4_G4 | reverse complement strand
CGACTGGGACATGGCCCGCGGTGTAGGGCCCGACGAGGAGATCCGCTGCACATGGACTGAGCCGTCGTCGATCATCAGGCGACCCCGCTGTCGAACTGCGTGAAGCCGTCCGGACTGAACGAGTGCTCGAACACGTGTGGTCGTGATGCCAAGAGCCTCCGCCGCCTGCGCCGTCGTGAAACTCATGAGGGCAATCTCCGGGAGGCGCAATAGAAGTGTCAAGTGCAGGCGAGCGAAGGACGACGAACTTGAGCGTGAAAGCACGCACTGGGGAGCGACCGAGCGGCCGACGCACACATGTGTTGTGTCGGAATCAATCGCTTCTCGAGCACCCAGGAGGGTCCATGTCTCAGTTCGCGCTCTACACGCTCGTCTCTGTCACCACGCCGGTCGAGGTCAGGGGAGACCGCGAGACCTACTACGCGGTCGCCACGCGCGTCCGCCACGGATGCGTTCCCGTGGTCGAGTTCCTCGACGTTGTTCTCACGGCCTCAGCGGACGCCGCCAGGGACGGTGTGTGGGAGGTTTCGATGGCGGACGAGTTGTTCTTCGCGGCCCTCCGCACGTCAAGCCCAACCGCAGCCGATGTGGAGCACATGCTTCAGCGTCACGGTGAGTACGCCACCGAGGTCGGTTGGACGCCGGCGTTCCGAAGTCTCCCGCGAGTATGGGTGCGCAGGTCGATGGCCGGCCACGAAGCGATGACGTCGCTCGTCACCACAGTGCGCGGTCACCGTCTGCATGAGGTGGAGGTCGATGACTACGCAACGGCGGTGTCGCTCGGGCGGCTGCGGCGGGTGATGTGTCCCGACGGGTCGCACACGACGTGGGAGGCAGACGTGCGAGTGCTGGTGCGCTCGCTCGCAGATGGAAGTCTCCCTGTCACGGACCCGACCGACCCGTGGAGTGCCCGTCCCTTGAGCCGTCTGTGCAAGGACGATGCCGGGCCGTGGCTACCTTCAACGCACGTCGTGCGTCTGCAGGAACACACGGTGACACTCGACGGGGAACCCATAGGGCTCCTCGACCTCAAGCGTGGGGTTCCCCTGCGTGACACGGCCCGTCGCCACATGCTCCGAGCGGTCCTGGGCGTTCTGGGAGTGCCATTCGACGGGCCCCGTCATGCAGAGCAGGTTTATGAGCGGCTCGCCCGCGTCGAGCAGTTCTTCCCTGCCAACTCGGCCACCCGCACATCGCCGTCCGCGCCCACCCAACCCGTACTGGTCGTCCAGCACGAGAGCGGGTCGGTGCACCTTCGCTGTCCCCAGCGCGCCTACGGGCGCTCGGCGTCACTCTTGAGTGGCGCGGCCCTCGACTACGCGGTGGACCTGCATTCCGGTGACCGCGCAGAGTGTTTCGGTAGCGTCAAGGACTTGAGTCTGGTGGGTCCGGATGATGGGCTCGTCGCGCGTGTGGTGCGGGTCTTGGATGCGGACCCGACTCTTCACGTGTTGGGCTACTCCGCCTACTACGACACCGAGACGCCTGGACCTACAGTTCGATTCCGGCGCGTTGACGACCGCCCGCAACACCCCAAGACCAAGCCTTGGGTGCACATCATCGACTACGACGAGGTCGGCGGGCTCTGGGTCTTCGGCGAGGAGGCCCACCTTCGTGCAGCGCTCGACATGGCCATCGCACACGACATCCCCGTCCTGCCCGGTGTGAACGCTGGCTCAGACGCCCTGTGCATCGAGACACCGGCACACGGTCCGCGCTTGCAGGAGTTGCTCAGGGGCCAGGGGTTCGTCGTGCTCACTGATGAGTTCCGGGGCTCGGAGGGCGAGTGAACCTACTTCTGGGA
>NZ_JBFUKA010000175.1:0-1879 GCF_056401085.1 Nocardioides sp. P4_G4 | reverse complement strand
GGTGTAGCCCGTCTGGCTGCCGTGGAGGTCGCTGACGATCGTGGGCAGCGCGTTGGAGACGATGGTGCTGGACAGCATCGCGACGAACATCGCGAGCAGGAGGCCGCTGAGCGCCTCCAGCACCTCACGATGCGTCATCTGGCCGGGCTGCTCCACCGGCACGGGCACGGTGGCTGACTCGGGGTGGGACACGGAAGCTCGATTCATGAGGACTATAAGGTTGCCAGAGGCAACTATATTCCGTTTCTGTCCTCCTGCCTCATCGCGAGCGCGGTGACACGGGCCACATCCCGTACGAGGGACGGCGCTGTCGGCTCCCCACTGACCGGCCCCGGACGTGCAGCGACCCGCAGGCCTGCTGCCCCTCGAGGTGTCTCCACCGGGAGGGGCCCCGGGGGATGACGTCCGGGGGCCTGCGGGTCGGGTGGCTGCAGTGGATTCGCCGGCAGCTCGTCGGCGACTAGGGCTGGTGCTGCCTAGCGGGCAGCCACCTCACTCATCCGAAAAGAACTCATTCTTCGGACCACCTCCTCTCCGTGTGACACCACCGTAGGTCGCGAACGACCTGCGGCCAAGAGGTTTTTTCCCGGGACGCTCAGGCCGTCTCGAACTGCGAGCGGTACAGAGCGGCGTACGCCCCGTCGCGGGCCAGCAGCTCGTCGTGGTCGCCCTGCTCGACGATGTCCCCGTCGCGCATCACCAGGATCAGGTCCGCGTCGCGGATCGTGGAGAGCCGGTGGGCGATGACGAACGACGTCCGGTCGGTGCGCAGCGCGGCCATCGCGTGCTGGAGCAGCAGCTCGGTGCGGGTGTCGACCGACGAGGTCGCCTCGTCGAGGATCAGCAGGTCCGGCGCCGCCAGGAAGGCACGCGCGATCGTCACCAGCTGCCGCTCCCCCGCCGAGAGGTTGGAGCCGTCCTCGTCGATGAGCGTGTCGTAGCCGTCGGGCAGCGAGTGCACGAAGCGGTCCACGAACGTCGCCTCGGCGGCCTGGTGGATCTCCGCCTCCGTCGCGTCCGGTCGGCCGTAGGCGATGTTGTCGCGGATGGTCCCGGCGAAGAGCCAGGTGTCCTGCAGGACCATGCCGATCTGCCCGCGCAGGGCGCTGCGCGGCATCGAGGTGATGTCGACGCCGTCGAGGGTGATCCGGCCTCCGGAGACCTCGTAGAAGCGCTCGACCAGGTTGACCAGGGTGGTCTTGCCGGCGCCCGTCGGACCGACGATCGCGACCGTCTGGCCCGGCCGGGCGACCAGGGAGAGGCCCGACAGGAGCGGCTGCCCGGGGTCGTAGGAGAAGGAGACGTCCTCGAAGCGCACCTCCCCGTGCCGCTCGGTGRCCGGGGAGCCGTCCCGGTCGGGCTCCTGCTCCTCGGCGTCGAGCAGCTCGAAGACGCGCTCGGCGGACGCGACGCCCGACTGCAGCAGGTTGACCATCGAGGCGACCTGGGTGAGCGGCTGGGTGAACTGGCGGGAGTACTGGATGAAGGCCTGGACGTCGCCCAGCGACATGGTGCCGCTGGCGACCCGGAGACCGCCGAGGACCGCGATGACCACGTAGTTCAGGTTGCCGACGAACATCATGATCGGCATGATCAGGCCGCTCACGAACTGGGCGCCGAACGACGCCTTCAACAGCTCGTCGTTCTCCCGCGCGAACACCCGCTCGGCCTCGCCCTGACGGCCGAAGACCTTGACCAGCGCGTGTCCGGAGAAGGTCTCCTCGATGTGCCCGTTGAGCGTCCCGGTACGCCGCCACTGCTGGACGAACATCCCTTGGGAGCGCTTCATCACCGCGCCGGCCACGATCATCGAGACCGGCACCGAGACCAGGGCCACCAGGGCGAGCACGGGCGAGATCCAGAACATCATCCCGAGCAC
>NZ_JBFUKA010000174.1:0-1966 GCF_056401085.1 Nocardioides sp. P4_G4 | reverse complement strand
CAGATCGTCGAGGCCCGCGGCCTCGCCATCGTCTCCGACGACGGTGCCCTCGGCGCGGCGGTCGACAAGGCCATCGCGGACAACCCGGACGTCGCCGACAAGATCCGCGACGGCAAGGTCGCGGCCGCCGGCGCACTCATCGGCTCGGTGATGAAGGAGATGCGCGGCCAGGCCGACGCCGGGCGTGTGCGCGAGCTCATCCTGGAGAAGCTCACCTGACGGATCCGGACGGGGCGTCGTGGCTGTAGGGTGCGCCGAGGAAACCATCATCCGTCTGCGACGGGGAAGCCGGTCTGAATCCGGCGCTGACCCGCAACCGTAGGCGCCACGACCCCGGGGTCGTGGCGCGAGCCGGACCGCCCGTCGTAGGCACACCTGACAATCACGCTGCGAGGAAACAGCGGGTGTCGCCCTCCGGCGCCTCCCGTTGCACCAGCGGGAAGGACAGCATGTCTCACGCACTGCGCTCCCACACCTGGCGTCGCGCCGCCGGGCTGGTCGCCGCCTCCACCCTGGCGCTCACGGTCGTCGCCCCGTCGGCGACGGCCGCTCCGCCCACTCCGGGCAAGACCGACGACGCTGCCATCACCCTCGCCGGGAAGTGGCTCAAGGGCGAGCTGACCGACGGCCTGGTCGACGCCGGCGGCTACACCGACTTCGGCCTCACCCTCGACACCGGCTTCGCGCTGGACCAGGCGGGGGACAAGGCGGGCGTGGCGACCGTGAACCGTGCCTTCCAGCCCGTCATCGACGACTACATCTCCGGTGACGCCTTCGGGGACGCCGGCAGCACCTACGCCGGGTCGGTGGCCAAGGCCGCGACCTTCGCCCGGGTCGCCGGCGCCAACCCCACGTCGTACGGCGGGGTCAACCTCGTCACCCGCCTCGAGGAGCGCGTGAGCGCGACCGCCCCGATCGTGGGTCGCATCGAGGACAGGTCGACCTTCGGCGACTACGCCAACACCCTGGGCCAGTCGTACGCCGTCCGCGCCCTGACCGAGGCGAAGTCGCAGCGCGCTGCCGACGCCGTCTCCTTCCTCCTCGCCCAGCAGTGCACGTCCGGCTTCTTCCGCCAGGACTTCACCAAGGACAAGGCCGCCGCGGCCCAGGGCTGCGCCGAGGGCCAGGCCGGCTCCGAGCCGAGCGTCGACGCCACCGCCCTGGCGGTCGTCAACCTCGTCGAGGGGGACGCCAAGGGTCAGGACGTCGCCCGCGCGGTCGACAACGCGACCGACTGGCTGGTGAGCCAGCAGAAGCGCAACGGCTCGTTCGCCGGCAACACCAACAGCACCGGTCTCGCCGGCTGGGCCCTCGGCCTGGTCAAGGCGCGTACCGGCGCCACCAAGGCCGCGACGTGGGTCCGCTCCCAGCAGCCGATCGACTCGTTCCGCTGCCGCAGCGCGATCACCAAGGACACCGGCGCGATCGCCTACGAGGCCAAGGCCGTCAAGGCCGCCCGCAACAGCGGCCTCACCGACGGCGACGTGCGCGGCCAGTGGCGCCGGGCCACCGCCCAGGCGATGGCCGTCCTGCAGTGGGCGCCGGCCGCGACCGGCGACCTCGGCGTCTCGCTGACGCGCAGCTCCGCCGAAGCCGGCGACAAGGTCCGCGTCAAGGTCGTGGGCCTGGCCCCGGGCGAGCGCGCCTGCGTCTCCGTCAAGGGCGACACCAAGCGGATCGTCGGCAAGGCCTCGGCCCGACCGGTCACCCGCAAGCTCTCGATGCCGACCGGCAACAAGACGCGCACCGTGAAGGTCAAGACGGCCGACGAGGCCGCCAAGACCCGCATCTCGGTCCGCAACTGAGGGTCCCACCCGTGACGAGAGCACCTCGCGCACGCCTCGTCGCCGCGGCCACCCTGGTGGCCGCGGCGGCCGGCGTGCTCGKCCCGTCGGCACCGGCCTCGGCCGCGTCCTGCACGTCGGTCTCCGGCGTCACCGTGGTCGTCGACCCCGGTGCGCTGGGG
>NZ_JBFUKA010000173.1:0-2028 GCF_056401085.1 Nocardioides sp. P4_G4 | reverse complement strand
GAGGTGGCCGACGACAGCACGAGGCACGGTGCCGGCACGTCGAGGCCACGGTGCAGCTCGGCGTGGCCGCGGCGCACGGCGCGCAGCCACCCGACGTACACGGGGTAGGACTCGACGGGCTTCCAGTCGAGGTTGAAGTCGAACTCGCCGTGGTGGTCGCGGTGCAGGGACTGGGTGTAGACGCCGCTGACCTTGCGGGGGATGAGTCGCCGGGGCTGGCGCGCGCCCATCCGGTCGATCGCGATCCGGGCGGCCGGGGTGCGCAGCCAGGCAGATCCCTGGAGGTCGAACCACGGCGAGTTGAGGAACACCCCGCCCAGGGCGGCCGGTCGGCGGGCGTGCAGCCACAGCGGCAGGGTCAGGCCTCCGGTGGAGTGGGCGGTGGCCACGACCGTGGTGTGCCCGCTCGCGACGCGTTCCCAGGCAGCGTCGAGGTCGGGGAAGTACTCGCGCAGGTCCTCGACGTAGTTGGGGGTCTGGTGCGCACGCATCGAGCGGCCGTACTTGCGCAGGTCGAGGGCGTAGAAGTCGTAGCCCCGGGCGTTCCACCACTCGGCGTACTCGGTGTGGAAGAAGTAGTCGGCGAAGCCGTGGACGTGCAGGACGGCGCGGTCGGTCGGCTCGTCGGCCGGCCGGTGGACCAGGGTCGCGTGGACCGGCCCCTCCGCGTCCTCGCCCAGGTCGAGGGTCTCCACGGTGTACGGGGCGCCGAGCACGTCGTACGTCGCGTCAGTCGCCATGGCGCGCACGATATCGGGAGACCGTGGGGTCGTGGACGGCGCGAGGGGCCCGGACGGTGTCCGGGCCCCTCGGTGCTGTGCGTACGCCGGTCAGCGCGCGGCGTGGGTGTCGCTCTCCACGACGGGGTCCGACGCGTCGGCCTGGGCGTCGTCCGGCTGGCCGCCGGGGTTGTGGTTGGGTCCTCCGGCCCGCACGAGCTCCTCGATCTGCTTGCCGCAGTCGGCGTCGACAGCCTTCCAGTAGGCGAAGGCGCGCTCGAGGACGTCGCCCTCGACCCCGCCGAGCAGGTGCCCGGCGACTGTCTTGACGAAGTTGGCGCGGATTTCGTCGTCCCACACCTCGCGGACGAGGGTGCCGGCCTGGCCGAAGTCGTCGTCGTCGCTGCGCAGCGAGTAGGCCTGGCGCACCATCGCGCCGTCGGACTCCCAGCCGTCGCTGACCTCGCCGACCTCGTCGGCGTAGCCGCGACCGAACGAGTTGGGCGCGTAGACCGGGTCGTCGGCGCGGTGCTCGAAGGYCATCGGCCCGTCCTGGGTGTAGGTGTTGATCTCCACCCGGGGACGGTTGACCGGCAGCTGCAGGTAGTTGGGGCCGATGCGGTAGCGGTGGGTGTCGGAGTAGGCGAAGGCCCGACCGAGCAGCATCTTGTCGGGGGAGAAGCCGATGCCGGGGACGGTGGCAGACGGCTCGAAGGCCGCCTGCTCGATCTCGGCGAAGAAGTTCTCCGGGTTGCGGTCGAGGGTCATCGTGCCGACCTCGATGAGCGGGTAGTCGCTGTGCGGCCACACCTTCGTCAGGTCGAACGGGTTGAACCGGTAGGTCTTCGCGTCCTCGTAGGGCATCGCCTGGATCGAGAGGGTCCACGACGGGTGGTCGCCCGCCGCGATGGAGTCGTAGAGGTCGCGACGGTGGAAGTCGGCGTCCTCGCCGGCGATGCGCGTGGCGTCGGCGTCGGCGAGGCCCTCGACACCCTGGTTGCTGTGGAAGTGGTACTTCACCCAGTGCTTCTTGCCCGCGGCGTTGATCCACAGGTAGGTGTGCGAGCCGTAGCCGTTCATGTGGCGGTAGGACTTCGGGATGCCGCGATCGCCCATGAGGTAGGTGACCTGGTGGGCCGACTCGGGATTGAGCGACCAGAAGTCCCACTGCATGTTGTTGTCGCGCAGGCCGTTGCCGCCGCGACGCTTCTGCGAGCGGATGAAGTGCGGGAACTTCATCGTGTCGCGGATGAAGAAGACGGGCGTGTTGTTGCCGACGAGGTCGTAGTTGCCCTCGCTCGTGTAGAAC
>NZ_JBFUKA010000172.1:0-2136 GCF_056401085.1 Nocardioides sp. P4_G4 | reverse complement strand
CTGCGTCATGGTCTCGAACCGGAAATCGCGTCGTTGGAACCTGCCGCGCCCCAGGTAAGACCACTCCGCGAACGTGATGTGCTCACCCTMGCGCGTCTTCATGGTGAGCGCGTCGGCCTGCACGATGTTCACGCCGAGAACGTACGCGGCGGCGCGGTATAGATCGTCCGTTTCGTCGATTTTCAGGTACTCGACGATCGGAATCAGCATCTTCTGGCGGCACTCGGCGATGTTGTCTTCGAGCAGTTCGATGCCGTAGATGCACATGAGCGCGTGCAAAGCGTAGTGACGCTTGTCGAACTCAGACTGCCGGTAGCGACGCTCGACGGCAGCAAGTTTGCGGATCAGYACTTGCACGAGGAAGTTGCCCGAGCCGCAGGCGGGCTCCAGAAAACGCGAGTCGATGCGCTCGGTCTCATCCTTCACCAGGTCGAGCATGTCCTCGACCATCCAGGCCGGCGTGAAGACCTCGCCGTGATCGACAACCCGTTGCTTCGACCTCACAAGGGAAGGCGGCAACGGCACGCCTCCAGACGCCTGTGTGGGGTCCATACGCATCCACCTTCTCGCTTCGATGTCATTGGCTCGGACTACAACTGGACCCGAGGATTCCGTGGGGCTGACTACACCCCTATGCCCGCGGCCGCCCATCGGCGGCAGCAGGTCCTACGCCACCCGCCACGCTGGAGTACTTCTCGATCAGGGCCGGGTGCGTGACTGGCGTCTTTGGGAACTTCATCCGCGTGAAGGTCGGACCGATCACGGCCTCAACTCGCAGCATGTCGTCGATGCTCAACCATCGGTGCCCGGTCAGGCACCGCCTCAGGCGATCGAGGTTGAACCAGTCTCCTTCGACGAACTTCTTCTGGCTCATCTGAGTTCGCCGAAGGTGCTCGTTCACGAACCCGCAGAACTCGTGCTGCATCTCGGCGTGACGGAGACCGACGAGCCGGTCCAGGGTGTCCGGTTGTAACCACTCGATCGCGTACGGGACGCCGAACATATGAGGCTCGTGAAGGTGGTCGCGCGGCTTCCCGCGGGGGCTCGGTCCCGGCATGGCAGCACGCTAGTGGACATCGTTGGCACTTGCGGCAATTGTAGACGTTCGGCCTTCAGGTGGGTCCTACGGATACAACTCGAAGGACTCACCTCTACGGCACGGAGTCGCCGCTTGGCGCCGTAGTGGCACAGGCAGTTGCATGACCCCGAACATGGTCCGGCCACAACCGGACGCCCAACCCTCGCTCCAGCCGCGCTACGGTCACGGCCTCGGGCCAGGTCTTCCCCGCCAGCAATCGCGTCACGATGCCATGGTCCATCCCCGCGGCTTCTGCGGTGCGTCGGATGCTCCACTCCCCCATGGCTTCACGCAGGCTCTCGACCAGGAGTCGCACGAACTCGGCGTCTGCGTCTTCGCACGGCTCGCGCGGCCAGTCGCGACTGCTTGCCACCGGTGCAGTCGTCCGGTTTCTGCCCATGCGCAGAGCGTAGGCCGAGCATCGGCCGCGCTTCGTGTCGCAACGCTGCCGCCGGGCACTGTCGGTGGGCAGATTTACGGTGTGCAGTACCACCACCGCCCGGCGCGCGGCTCTCAAGCCGCACCACGATGCGTCCGCCCGGTGAGTGCACCTATCCCGTCAGCACGACTCGGAGACCGCCGATGAAGACTCCGCCCACACAGTCCAGGACGACGACCGGAGACGCGCTGCTCGCGCGAGCCCCTGATGGGTTCGACACAGTCCAGTGGCGAGCCCGTGACGGACGCATACGTACTGCCCACGCGACTCCGGCGTTGTCCCAAGAGGATTTCACCCACGTGCCCCCCTTGCGCCAGGGCGTGCAGTACCAAAACAGGCTCAACCGGCACGCGCTGCACTACTTCGCACCACAAGGCACGCACGTGTGGTGCGAGTCGGCGCTGGAGGCCGAGTGCCTCCTTGAACTGGAGCACACGGGCGATGTGCGCCTCGTCTCGTCCCAGCCGATGCTGATGCTGTTCGCCGCCGGGTCGAAGGTCTTGAAGCACTACCCCGACTTCTTCGCCGTCCACGCTGACGGCGACCGGGTTGTCTACGACGTGAAGCCCTCCGGACGAATGACTGACGCAGTACGCGACCAGTTCGCGGAGACGGCCCG
>NZ_JBFUKA010000171.1:0-2353 GCF_056401085.1 Nocardioides sp. P4_G4 | reverse complement strand
GCAGGCCGGTGGAGGGGCCGCCGCGCTGGACGTCGATGACCAGGAGGGGCAGCTCGGTCATCACGGCAAGGCCGATGGCCTCGGACTTGAGCGCGATGCCCGGACCGGAGGTGGTGGTGACCCCGAGCTGGCCGGCGAAGGACGCGCCGATGGCGGCGCCGACCCCGGCGATCTCGTCCTCGGCCTGGAAGGTCGTCACGCCGAAGGACTTGTGCTTGCTGAGCTCGTGGAGGATGTCGGAGGCCGGGGTGATCGGGTAGGACCCGAGGAACACCTGGAGCCCGGACTGCACGCCGCCTGCGACGAGGCCGTAGGCGAGCGCGAGGTTGCCGGTGATGTTGCGGTAGGTGCCCGACGCCATCGGGGCCGGCTTGACCTCGTAGCGGACGATGAACGTCTCGGTGGTCTCGCCGAAGTTCCAGCCCGCCTTGAACGCCGTCACGTTGGCGTCGCGGATGTCGGGGACCTTGGCGAAGCGACGCTCGAGGAATGAGGTCGTCGACTCGGTGGGCCGGCCGTACATCCAGGACAGCAGGCCGAGGGCGAACATGTTCTTGGCGCGGGAGGCGTCCTTGCGCGAGAGTCCGAACTCCTTGACGGCCGCGACCGTCATGCCGGTCAGGTCGACGCGGTGCACCGCGAACTCGGCGAGGTCGTCGCCGTCGAGCGGGTTGGCGTCGTAGCCGGCCTTGGCGAGGTTGCGGGCGGTGAAGTCGTGGGTGTCCACGATGATCGTCGCCCCGACCGGGAGGTCGCCGAGGTTGGCCCGCAGCGCGGCGGGATTCATCGCGACCAGCACGTCGGGCGCGTCGCCCGCGGTGAGGATGTCGTGGTCGGCGAAGTGCACCTGGAATGACGAGACGCCCGGCAGCGTGCCCTGGGGCGCCCGGATCTCGGCGGGGAAGTTGGGCAACGTCACCAGGTCGTTGCCGAACACGGCCGACTCCTGGGTGAAGCGGTCCCCGGTCAGCTGCATGCCGTCGCCGGAGTCGCCGGCGAACCTGATGATCACGCGATCGAGCTGCTTGACCTGCTTGGTCACGGCCTTGTCACCCCTATGCCTCACTGCTTGTCGTCCGGCTGACCACTGTAGTAGGGGGCCCTCGTACGACGCTCCGGATGCCGCTGCGTGGACCGTCCGGGCGGGGTGACACGCCACACGTTCAGACCAGCACCACGAATCTGTTCTAAGTCATGTAGTCTGCGCGACATTACTTACTAACTGTCCATCTCGGGCATGCGAAAGAGAGTTCACATGTACATCCCCAGCAAGACCTCCTGGCGGCTGGTCGCCGCTTCACTCACCGGGATGCTGGCCCTGACCGCTTGCTCGTCCGACTCCGACGGCGCCACCCCGGACAGCGGTGAATCCATCGACCTCGTGGGCTACTCCGTCCTGGAGCAGGCCAATGACGGTGTCATCAAGGCCTTCGCCGACACCGACGCCGGCAAGGACGTCGAGTTCAAGACGTCGTACGGCGCCTCGGGCGACCAGAGCCGGGCCGTCGAGGCCGGCCAGAAGGCCGACGAGGTGCACTTCTCGCTCGAGCCCGACGTCACCCGCCTGGTCAAGGCGGGCCTGGTCGCCGAGGACTGGAAGGACAACAACACCAAGGGCATCTGCACCGACTCGATCGTCGTCATGGTCGTGCGCACGGGCAACCCGAAGGGCATCGACAGCTGGGACGACCTGGCCAAGGACGGCGTGGGCATCGTGACCCCCAACCCCGCCTCCTCCGGGTCGGCCAAGTGGAACCTGCTCGCCGCCTACGGGTCGGTACTCGCCGGTGGCGGCTCCGACGCGGACGCCGAGAAGTACATGAGCGACCTCTTCGGCAACGTCGCCGCGCTCCCCGACAGTGGCCGCGACGCGACCACCGCCTTCACCAGCGGCACCGGCGACGTCCTGCTCTCCTACGAGAACGAGGCGATCCTCGCCCGCCAGTCCGGCACCGACTTCGACTACGTCGTGCCGGAGTCCTCGATTCTCATCGAGAACCCGTGCGCAGTGACGGAGGATGCGTCGAAGGCGGCCACCGACTTCCTCGAGTTCCAGAAGAGCGAGGCCGGCCAGGAGCAGTACGCCGCCACCGGCTACCGACCGGTCATCGACGGCATCGACATCGACGTGACGGGCGCCAACGACGAGTCGGACCCGTTCCCGGACCCGGCCACGCTGCAGACCATCGACACCGACTTCGAGGGCTGGGACGTCGCGAACGACAAGTTCTTCGGCTCCGGTGAGGACGGCGACCCGCTCGGTATCATCACCAAGATCCAGAGCGAAGCCGGGCAGTGATGACTACCCTCACGGCTACGCCGGGGCCCCCCGGGCCCTCGGCCACCGCGGGGA
>NZ_JBFUKA010000170.1:0-2592 GCF_056401085.1 Nocardioides sp. P4_G4 | reverse complement strand
ACCTACTTCTGGGAAGGTCACGACTGAGGTGATGGCGGCCACGTGTCGATGCTGCGGCCGCGTCCGGCAAGCCTCGCGGCGACGTACACCCACGCTGCTTGACCGCTGACGTTCCGAAGTTGGCGCGTGTACAGGCCGGACGCGACTCCTTCGACATCGTCGAGCAGCTCGAGCAAGGCCCCCACGTTGTCCCTATGGCACTCCACGACGACGCCGCTTGCCTTGCGGTCGCTGGAGGCGCTGAGGGCGGGGTAGCCGTTACCGGTGTCGCGTAGGTCGCCGACCACGCTGGTGTCGACGGGTTCGCCGACGACGTACGGCTCCAACAGGTGCCAGCGCTCGCTTCCCGGCTTCAGCGTGCCGTAGACGAAGACATGAGGCACGCATTCCCCAGGAGTGGGGTAGTCGCCGGGTGAGATGACCGACCCGAGGTCAACCGCAGAAGCGGCGGGCTCGGTGCTGATGCGCGACCTCAGCGCGCGGACCTCTGCCTGGTCCACATCGACGCGCAGCAGCGACTGACCACCGAGTCGCATGGGGTGTCGCTCTGGACGGCCCCCGACGTATGCCGCGGGGCGAGACAGACGTGCGCCGTTCTCGAGCACGACCCGACCCTGGTCGAGAAGCACCAGGTCGTACCACCGACTGCTACGGCCTTCGACGCCGTCCAAGGTGCGCAGCTCGGCGAGGTCACACATCACCACCACGGCCTCCTCGGAGTGTCCGGCGAGGATGTCAACGGTGACGGGCGTACGCCCCGCCCCGGTGTCGCCCGTGCACCAGACCGAGGCCAGGTCCTCCAAGATGCACGCGAGATGTACCGAGGGCAGGGGAGTGCCGTTCGCAAGCACCTTGCCGGGGGAGGCGTTCGAGCCGTATCCCACGAGCGGAATCCGCTCACTCAGCGGCGCAGCGCCGAACGTGGCGAGCCACTCGTCGAGGCAGACCGAGTCCTCGTCGCCCGACACGGCCCAGCCGCTGGGCTGCGCCTCGTCAGGGCTGACCGGCCAGCAGAACCCGTCGTCATCAATGACGAAGGAACCGTAGGGCCGCTGACCGGGGTAGGGATCAACGGCGTAGTCGCTGGCCTCTTGGCCCGGGGTGACTCGACCCAAAGGGTCGTTCTCACCGAGCACGAGGGCCCACCCGAGCAGGTCAGCCATCAGTTTCTGCATGTGGTGGTGCTGGTACGTGCCCTCGTCCAACTCGAGTCCGAAGTCACCCGCATGCCAGATCGAGGCACAGCCGAAGGTGTCGTCGCCATCAGGTCGGGGGAGCAGGCTGCCGTCGGTGTCGCGCACGGCGTACTCCCACGAACCGGGAGAATCGAGCCCGAGGTCAAAGTCGGGCTCCCAGTCATACAGCGGGACGATGACCATCGTGCGGCCGTCGCGCCCGTGAACCTCGGCCGAGGTGAAGCCGGCGTACACACCCAGGGTGACGGTGGCACCGCCGCGTCGCATGGTGTCGGCGACGGCGTGTGCTGCAAGTCGCTGTGCAGCGGTCAGGTCCAGCTCTGCGGCCGCAATAATCAGGCGGGTGAGACGCTCAAGTGAGGCGTGGTCGGGCATGTCGACTCCTTTGTCCGGCTCCGGTCGAGCCGTGTGGAGATGTTCTACGGACAGGGTCGGAACATTCACGTCAGGGCGGCGGTCAGGAAGTCGCGCCAGGACTCCAGCTTCCAGCCCACTGAGTCCAGCAGTGTCGGGTTCACCGGCTCAGCGACGTCGCCGCGTGCCACGGCTTCGGCGTAGTCAGCCAGAACGTTGAGGCGCTCGTCGACCTCGGGTCGTGAGTAGGGGAAGAGGCCGAGAAGGTCCGTTCCCGTACGCCTGAGCGGGTGGTCCGGGTCGGTCGAGGCGCGCCTCATGCGTGCCGAAACGAGGTCGTCGAGGGTGAGGTCGTCCTCGTCGCGCATGTAGGTGACCTCCACGGCGTCGAACCCGGCTGCCAGCTCAGTGAGCCAGCGGGCGGCCTGACGTCGCCCTACTCCCAGGGCAGCGGCAACCACCTCGACTTCTACGTCGCCCTCGTGTTCCTCGAGCAGCCGAACCAGCCGCAGGGCCTCATCGACTCGACAGGACCGTCTCTCGTCGGGAGGGGAGTCCGTGGGGCCGACGTCCACATGGCGGCGCCGCAGGTCCTCGCGAACGCACTGCATTGCCAAGTGCTCGTCCTCGTTCAGGTGCCAGTCCGGTGACTTCTCCAGCACGGGGGACCTAATCGTGCCTCGTACATGTGGCTCGTCCCTGACCGGGACGTTGGTGACCACCAGTCCCCGCTCGCGCAACGCCTTCTTGTCGTTGCGCAGAGTCTTGGCGGCATGCACGCCTCTCCCGTACGCCGGCACACGTGCCATGAGGTCGGCGTCGGTGAGCGCACCGTATCCAGCGGTTTCCGTGTGCACACGGGTCAGCTCCTCCAAGAGCGCGACGACCCTTCGGAGAGGCGAGTACTGCGCCCTCTGTTCCGTCACGTCTCTTGCTCCTTCACGCCTGTCGGTGAGCAGTCTGAAGCCCGTTCGTCGTCTGCGCTGCGGGATCCCTAAAGTCGGTCGAGCTGAATGTTCCAACCCCCCGGGCAAGGTTTCCT
>NZ_JBFUKA010000169.1:0-2599 GCF_056401085.1 Nocardioides sp. P4_G4 | reverse complement strand
CTGCTGGCCCGGCGCCGACTGGCCGGCGCGGGCCGCGCGCCGCCGCTCGGCGACGTCCTGGGCCTGGTTGGTGGCCGCGGCCGCCAGGTCGGTGACCATGTCGAGCCCGTGCCGGTAGGGCAACCAGGGCGGAGCGAGCAGGTGCCGTACGTCGTGCGGCTCTCCGGTGCGTCGTTCGGCGCGGGTCCGGCGGGCGGCGAGCACCTGTCGCGGGCGGGAGTAGAGCGACAGCACGGCGGCGAGCTCGTCGAGCGCCTCGCCCACCGAGCGCACCGCCAGGTAGCCCAGGACCCGGAGCAGGGACCCGAAGAAGAGACGCACGACCTGCCAGGGCAGCCGCTTCGGGGAAGCGTTGGCCAGCAGGGTGAGCAGGGCGGCACGCCGCTCCTGGTAGTGCGTGTGGCGCCCGGTGAGGGGGGTACGACGCACCCCGCGGTGGGCCGCCTCGGCGTGGAAGACCACGGCCGGGGGCACCACCAGGGTGGTGTGCCCGGCCTCGGCGGCCCGCCACCCGAAGTCGATGTCGTTGCCGAAGATCGGCAGCTCGGGGTCCAGACCACCCAGCTCGGACAGCACGCTGCGACGGACGAGCATCCCGGCCGTGTTGACCGCGAGGACCGGGCGCACCTCGTCGTGCTGGCCCTGGTCGTACTCGCCGCGCTCGAGGCCGGTCTCGCGGTGACCGGTGCCGGTGATGGTCAGGCCCACCTCGAGCAGACGCTTCAGCGAGGGCCACTCGCGCAGCTTCGGGCCCAGGATCGAGGCCTCCGGGTGCTCCTCGGCGGCGCGCAGCAGCTGCTGGAGCGCGTCCGGGGCGGGCAGGCTGTCGTCGTGGAGCAGCCACACCCACTCGCCCTCCACCGCGGGCACGTGGTCCAGCGCGTGGGCCACGGCGGCGGGGTAGCTGGTCGAACCGGGCACCTCGAGGACGGACTCGTCCTCGAGCACCCCGCGCAGCAGGGCGACGCTGTCGTCGCGGCTGCCGGTGTCGACGGCGATGGCGCGATCGACGGGGCGGGTCTGCGCCTCCAGGCCCTCGAGGACCGGCGGCAGCCACCGCGCCCCGTCATGGCTGACGAGGAGCACGGTGACGGTCACCGCAGCACCCTAGCGAGGGCCCGGTGAGGCCCGAAAACCTCGACCGGACCGCCCCCGAAATGCGCGACGGGCCCGCTGGATCAGCGGGCCCGGGGCGCCTGGTGCATCAGACTGCGCGCTTCTTGAGCTTGCGACGCTCCCTCTCGGAGAGGCCGCCCCAGATCCCAAAGCGCTCGTCGTTCATCAAGGCGGACTCGAGACAGTCGTCTCGCACCTCGCAGGTGAGGCAGACCTTCTTGGCCTCCCTGGTGGATCCACCCTTCTCCGGAAAGAAGGCCTCCGGGTCGGTCTGCGCGCACAGGGCGCGGTCCTGCCAACCCTGCTCTTCGGCTTCCGGCTCAAGGAGAAACAGTTCTGCTCTCATGGCTTTCGCCCTTTCGACCCTCGTGATGGAGCTCCTCGCCCCCACCTCCGGCACGATCTCGAGCTCGCCGGCGAGTGGAGAACAGTGAAGAACACTGTGGGAATTACATGCCTGTCGTTCCCGGAAGTCAAGCCCAGATCTGATATGGCCCGAACGGGCCATGAGGCCCCCCGATCGGGTGATCCGCGGTAGGGCAAGGTATTCGCATGCAGAAGATCTCCGTGCTCTCCGGTGGTATGGGTGGAGCGACGTTCGTGCGTGGCCTCCTCCACGGCATCCGCACCGGCATGCTCCCCGGTGTGGCAGCCGACGCGGAGGTCACCGTGGTGGCCAACACCGCCGACGACCTGTGGGTCCACGGCCTCAAGGTCTGCCCCGACCTCGACACTGTCATGTACGCCCTCGGGGACGGCATCGACCCCGAGCGCGGGTGGGGGCGCCGCGACGAGACGTGGAGCACCAAGGAGGAGCTCGCGGCGTACGGCGTGGAGCCCACGTGGTTCGGCCTCGGTGACCGCGACATCGCCACCCACCTGGTGCGGACCCAGATGCTGGAGGCGGGGTTCCCGCTCTCCGACGTGACCACCGCCCTGTGCCGGCGGTGGGAGCCGGGGGTGCGGCTGCTGCCCATGACCGACGACCGTGTCGAGACCCACATCGCCATCGCCGACCCCGACGAGCCGAGCGGCCGGCGGGTCGTGCACTTCCAGGAGTACTGGGTGCGCCTGCGGGCCCAGGTGGCGGCCGAGGCCGTGATCGTGGTCGGCCAGGACTCCTCGACCCCCGGGCCGGGCGTGCTCGAGGCCATCGCGGAGACCGACCTGCTCGTGCTGCCGCCCTCCAACCCGGTCGTCAGCGTCGGGACGATCCTCGGCGTGCCCGGCATCCGCGAGGCGGTCGCCGCCACACCCGCCCCGGTGGTGGGCCTGTCCCCCATCGTCGGCGACACGCACGTGCGCGGCATGGCCCACCAGGTGCTCACCGCCATCGGCGTCGAGGTCACCGCGGGCGCGGTCGCCCGTCACTACGGCAGCCGCCGGGACGGCGGCGTGCTCGACGCCTGGCTGGTGGACACCCGCGACGCGCACCACGTGGCGGGGGTGCGCGAGGCCGGCATCGCCTGCGAGGCGGTGCCGC
>NZ_JBFUKA010000168.1:0-2620 GCF_056401085.1 Nocardioides sp. P4_G4 | reverse complement strand
GGCCGAGGCGGCCGCGGCCGAGCTGTCCGAGGCCCTCGGCACCCCCCTGACGGGGGCGAGCAACGCGGACGCCGCGGCGGCCGCCGACGTCGTGCTGGTCGTCGTACCGTGGGAGGGGCACAAGGAGCTGCTCGAGTCCCTGCGCGAGGTCCTCGCGGGCAAGGTGGTCGTCGACTGCGTCAACCCGCTCGGCTTCGACAAGCAGGGGCCGTTCGCCCTGCAGGTCGAGGAGGGGTCGGCCACCCAGCAGGCCGCCGGGATCCTCACCGGGTCGCGCGTCGTCGGCGCCTTCCACAACGTCTCCGCGGTCTTGCTCGGGGACCCGGCCGTCGAGCGGGTCGAGACCGACGTGCTCGTCCTCGGCGACGACCGCGAGGCCACCACGCTCGTCCAGGAGCTCGCCGACACCGTCCCCGGCATGCGCGGGGTGTACGGCGGGCGGTTGCGCAACGCGCACCAGGTCGAGGCCTTCACGGCCAACCTGATCGCCATCAACCGGCGCTACAAGTGCCACGCGGGGCTGCGCGTCACCGACGTCTGAGGTCCCTCGTCGGAATGTCGGGGCGCCGGTCGGTGTTGCGACCCGACGTGGTGCAGACGGTGACGACCCCGGTCCAGGCTCCCGACGACTCCCGTCGGGTGTCCCTGCTGCTCGGCCTGCTCTTCGGCCTCGCCGGCATGGGGTCGTCGTCCGCGGCGATCGCGCTGCCGCTCATGGCCTCCGACCTCGACGTCAGCCTCGGGTCGGCGGCGTGGAGCATCAGCCTCTACGTGCTGATGCTGGCCGTCACGACGGCGGTCTACGGGCGCGTCAGCGACCTGGTCGGCGTACGTCTCCCGCTGGTCTTCGGCATCAGCCTGATGACCGTCGGCGCGATCGCGGCGGCCCTCGCCCCGACGTTCGGCGTGCTGCTCGTCGCGCGGATGTTCCAGGGGGCGGGCGCCGCGGCGGTTCCGACCCTGGGCGTCACCGCCCTGAGTGCGCGGTACGACGGCCCGGTCCGCGGGCTCGCGCTCGGCCGGCTGGCCGGCACGGCCGCGGCCATCAGCTGTCTCGGCCCGCTGCTCGGCGGCGTCGTCGAGCACGCGCTGGGCTGGCGGGCGGTGATGGCGCTGCCGATCCTCGGCGTGATCGTCATCCCGTTCCTCTGGCACGCGCTGGCCGGCGGCGGCAGCGGCGCGCGGCTCGACATCATCGGCGCGGTCCTCGTGGCGGTCACCTCGGGTGGCCTGGTGCTGCTGGTGCAGTCCCCGACGAGCGGGCTGACCATCACCGTGGTCGGCGCGCTGATGGTGCTGCTGGGTGCGCCGCTGGTGGCGCTGCGGGTACGCCGTCGCCCGCACGGCTTCCTCCCCCTCTCGGTCATCCGCAACGGTCGCGTGGTGCGCTCGGCGCTCGCCGCGGCGTCGGTCCCCGCATCCTGGTTCGCCCTGCTGATCGGAGTGCCGGCCGTCCTCGTGCACGCGGGCTGGGAGCCCTGGCAGGTCGGGCTGCTGCTCGTGCCCAGCGCCGTCGTGGCGATGCTCGTGCCGCGGGTGACCGGCCCCCTCCTCGACCGGATCGGCGGCTCCTGGAGCCTGGCCGTCGCCGGCGTCGTCGCCGCCCTGACGATGCTGCTCGCCGCGCTCGGCACCCACCTGGTGGCGCCCGTGCCGGTGGCGATCGCCGTCGCCCTGGCGACCGTCTCCTTCGGGATCGGCCAGCCCGCCCTCACCGCGCTCGTCGGCGACGCCGTGCACGCCGACGTCCGCGGGGTCGCCCTCGGCATCGCGACGCTCCTCTTCCTCGTGGGAGGCAGCGTCGGCTCGGCGGTCGTCGCCGGGCTCGGCGAGGTCATCGGGATCCCCGGCAGCCTCGCCTGCCTCGCCGTGCTCCCGGTCCTCGGGCTCGTCGCGCTGCTCCCGGACCTGCGGCGGACGTCCCTCCGGGAGTCACCGGGCGCCCGGTGATCGCAGCCGCCCCAGGCTCGTTCCCCGGCACCCTCGTACGCTCGATCGCGTGACCTCCGGCGCCCTCGACACTCGCACGCGGCCCTCCTGGGTCCGCGCGGGGGTGTGGAGCGCCGGCTTCGTCGCCGTGCTGTGGGTCTCGGAGATCGTCGACACGCTGCTCGGCAACCGGTTGGACGCCGAGGGCATCCGGCCCGGCGACCCGGACGGCCTGACCGGCATCGCGTGGGCGCCGCTGCTGCACGGCGGCTTCGGGCACCTGCTGGCCAACACCGTCCCGCTGCTGGTGCTCGGCTTCCTCGTGCTGCTCTCGGGCGTCGCCCGCTGGGCGGCGGTGACCACGCTGGTCTGGCTCGTGGCCGGCGTCGGCACGTGGCTCTTCGGCGGCGCGGGCACCATCCATCTGGGCGCGTCGAGCCTGGTCTTCGGGTGGCTGACCTACCTCCTGGTGCGTGGCTTCGTCACCCGCCGGCCCGGTCAGGTGCTGGTCGGGCTGGTGGTGCTGATGCTGTACGGCGGCGCGCTCTGGGGCGTGCTGCCCGGCCAGCCCGGGATCTCCTGGCAGGGTCACCTCTTCGGTGCGCTCGGCGGACTGATGGCGGCCCTGTGGCTGTCCGGGGGACGCCGGAGCGAGCCGGCCGATCGCTACGTGGACTGAGCGGCGTACAGG
>NZ_JBFUKA010000167.1:0-2871 GCF_056401085.1 Nocardioides sp. P4_G4 | reverse complement strand
CCTCGGCCGCGTCCTGCACGTCGGGCTCCGGCGTCACCGTGGTCGTCGACCCCGGTGCGCTGGGGGGCGCCCTCACCTCCGTCTGCGACAGCGGCTCCGGGCAGGCTGCGTCCGCCCGCTACGCCGACGTCGGGGTCGCCATCACCTACGTGCAGCGCCAGCCGGGCTTCGTGTGCCGCGTCGACGGCGCCCCGGCCGCCGATCCGTGCGTCAACACGCCCCCCGGCGACGCCTACTGGGGCCTGTGGTGGACCGACGGCGAGAGCGGCACGTGGACCTACTCCTCCCTCGGCGTCGCCGGCCTGCAGGTGCCCGAGGGGGGCGCCGTCGCCCTGGCCTGGCAGCAGGGCAGCACGCGTCGTACGCCCGGGATCGCGGCGCCCGTGAACGCTGCGCCGTCGCCGTCACCGACCGCGTCGCCCACCAAGACACCGACCAAGGCCCCGACCAAGGCACCGACCAAGGCGCCGACCAAGGCGCCCACGACGTCGCCGACGCCCACGAAGGCGCCCACCTCCTCGTCGACGACCTCGCAGCCGACGTCGCCGAGCGCGTCCACCTCGGCGTCTGCGAGCGCGTCGGCGTCTCCCACCAGCCCTTCCACCAGTGCCTCCGCCTCCGGCTCGCCTTCCGGCTCACCCAGCGGGAGCCCGCGCACGCGGAAGCCGAGCGCGCAGCCGTCGGGGGATCCGAGCGAGAGCGACGACGGCTCCGCGACCTCGGCGCCTGCCCCCGCCGACGAGGGCGCGACCGACGACGGCGCGACGACCGCCGCCGACCCGGCCGACGAGTCCGCCCGCGTCCCCACCTGGGTCACCCTGGCCGTGCTCGGTGCGCTCGTGGCGGCTCTCGCCGTGATGGCGCTGGCGGCGCGACGTCGCCGCGGCGACCGCCCGTGAGCGCCCGCCTCTCCCGCGACCTCCACCCCGTCGCCTGGTGGGTGTGGGCCCTCGGCCTCGCCACCGCCGCGACCCTCACCACCAACCCGCTGCTGCTGCTCCTGCTCATCGCGGTGGCCGCCGTGGTGGTCCACGCCCGGCGCTCCGACCAGCCGTGGGCGAGGTCGTTCCGGCTCTACCTGTGGCTGGGCCTCGCGATCGTGGTGATCCGGGTGGTCTTCCGGATCGTATTCGGTGGCGTGGACGGCGGCCACGTGCTGCTGGACCTTCCGAGCGTGCCGCTGCCGGACTGGGTCGCGGGGGTGCGCCTCCTCGGTCCACTCACCCGCGAGGGGCTGCTGGCCGGCCTGTACGACGGCCTGCGCCTGGCCACCATCGTCATCTGCGTCGGGGCCGCCAACTCGCTGGCCAACCCCAAGCGGCTGCTCAAGTCCGTGCCGCCCGCCCTGTACGAGGTCGGCACCGCCCTGGTCGTCGCCGTCACGGTCTTCCCGCAGCTCGCCGACAGCGCCCGTCGGGTCCGTGCCGCCCAGGCGCTGCGCGGGGGAGTGGACGGGCGGGTCGGGCGGCTGCGACGGTTCCTCGTCCCCGTGCTGGAGGACGCACTCGAGCGGTCGCTGGCGCTGGCCGCCGGCATGGACACCCGCGGCTACGGCCGCGCCGGGACCGCCACCCGCGGGGAGCGACGCCTCAACGGTGCCCTCCTCCTCGGCGCCCTGTGCGGGATCGGCGTGGGGACCTACGCGGTGCTCGACGCCACCGCTCCCCGCTGGTTGGCGATGCCGATGCTCCTCGCCGGGGTCGCGGTCGCGGTCGTGGGCCTGGTGAGCTCGGGTCGACGGGTCCAGCGCTCGCGCTACCGTCCCGACCCCTGGCGGGTGGAGGAGTCGGTCGTCGGAGCATCGGGCGCCGCGGTCGCCGTCCTGGTCTGGTGGATCGCGGGGCACGACGTCCTCGTCGCGCACCCCGGCGTCGAGTCGATGCCCTTCCTCAGCGTCCCCGCACTGGCAGCCGCCCTGCTCGGCCTCGTTCCGGCGGTTGCGGCGCCCCCGCCGCGGCACGCTCTCGCCCCGGCCCTGGTGGTGGGCGCGTGATCGAGCTGCGCGACATCCGGGTTGCCTACGACGACGGCTCGACGCCCGTCCTCGACGGCATCGACCTGAGCCTCGACGAGGGCGAGCTGGTGCTCGTCTCCGGACGGACCGGCGTCGGCAAGTCGACCCTCCTCGGGGTGCTCACCGGGCTGGTGCCCCGCTTCAGCGGCGGCACGCTCACCGGCGACGTGCTGCTCGACGGGGTGAGCATCATCGACACGCCGCCGCGCGAGCGCGCGCACGTCATCGGGTACGTCGGCCAGGACCCGGTCGCCGGGTTCGTCACCGACACCGTCGAGGAGGAGCTCGCCTACGGCATGGAGCAGCTCGGGGTCGCGCCGGACACCATGCGCCGGCGCATCGAGGAGACCCTCGACCTGCTCGGCATCGCCAACCTCCGGGCGCGCGACCTGCGGACCCTGTCCGGCGGCGAGCAGCAGCGGGTGGCGATCGGCGCGGTGCTCACCGCCCATCCGCGCCTGCTCGTGCTCGACGAGCCCACCTCGGCCCTGGACCCCACCGCCGCGGAAGAGGTGCTGGCCACCCTGACCCGCCTGGTCCACGACCTCGGGCTCACGGTGCTGCTCGCCGAGCACCGGCTCGAGCGGGTCGTGCCCTTCGCCGACCGGATCGCCCTGCTCACCGGCGACGGCGGCCTCGTGGTCGACGAGCCGGCAACCGTGCTCGCCACCTCACCGGTCGTGCCGCCCATCGTCGAGCTGGGCCGGGTCGCGGGGTGGTCCCCGCTGCCGCTCAGCGTCCGCGAGGCCCGACGCCTCGCCCGCCGGCTGCGCGAGCTGCCGGCCCCGCGCGCGGTGCCCGCGGCGGGCGGGGAGATCCTGCTCGGCGCCCACGGCCTCACCGTCACCCACGGGGCC
>NZ_JBFUKA010000166.1:0-2968 GCF_056401085.1 Nocardioides sp. P4_G4 | reverse complement strand
CGAGACGCCGGTCTCAGGGGTCCCTTCGTCACGGACTACCCCAACTGCCCCGTTCACCCGGGAGGGAATGCCCGTCGACATCCCGCTCGTCACGCCCGTCGAGGCCCGGGCCGAGGCGTTGCTGCTGGTCACGGCTGCCGCCGAGCGGGCCGGTGGCGGCTGGTTCGTCATCCCGGCGCACGACCGCCCCGCGCCCACGGTCGTCGTACCGACCGCGCAGCGGCGTGCCCTCCTCGAGCACCTGCGCGCGGCGCCCGCGCACCTCGCGCTCCGCGACCCCGGCGACCGGGGCTGGCCCGAGCGCCGCCTCCAGGTCGCCGAGCTGGCCGACGCTCTGAGCAACGCCGCCCCCAACCGGCTGGTGCTGGAGCCGTGGCCGCGTGCGCACGGGCGCCGTACCCATCTCGCCGACGACGCGAGCGTCGAGATCGAGTTCTGGGACCGGCTCCCCGACGGCACGCTCGTCGCCCCCCGCCCCAACCGGTGGACGCCGCAGGCACCCGCGGGCGCCGCGACGGCGACCGTCGAGGTCGCCGGGGTCACGGTGCCGACGCTGCCGCTGATGGCGCTGCCGACGGCGTACGACGTGACGTTCCCCATCGACGTCGTCTACACGTGGGTCGACGGCGACGACCCGGAGTGGAACGCCGCCCGGCAAGAGCGTGGCGGCGACAGCGCCCGACCCGAGGCGGGTGGGCAGGCGCGGTTCCGCAGCCGTGAGGAGCTGCGTCACTCGATGCGCTCGGTGCACCTCTTCGCGCCGTGGGTGCGCACGATCCACCTGGTCACCGCCGGGCAGCGGCCGGACTGGTTGGTCGACCATCCGCAGGTGCGGGTCGTCGACCACCGCGAGATCCTGCCGCCCGACGCGCTGCCCACCTTCAACTCCCAGGCCATCGAGACCGCGCTGCACCGGGTCCCCGGGCTGGCCGAGCACTTCGTCTACCTCAACGACGACGTCTTCCTCGGCCGGGCGGCCCGGCCCGAGCTGTTCTTCAGCGCCGGCGGCGGGTTCGCGGCGTTCGTCGGCGACGGCACGATCGGGCTTCCGGGCACGGCCGACAAGCCGTTCCTCCACGCGGCGGCGACCAACCGGGCGCTGGTCGAGGAGGCCTTCGGCGTCGCGATCACCCAGGTGATGGCGCACTCGCCGCACCCCCACCGGGTGTCGGTGCTGGCCGAGGTCGAGGCGCGGTTCGCCGACGCGGTCGGGCGCACGGCCCGCTCGCCGTTCCGGGCCGACACCGACGTGTCGATGCTGTCCTCGCTCGCCCAGCACTACGGGCTGGTCACCGGCTCGGCGTACGTCGCGCCGGCCGAGCACGCCTTCGTCGACCTCAGCAACGCCCGGATCGAGCGGCAGCTGCGCCAGCTCCGCGCCCGTGATCGCGACTTCTTCTGCATCGGCGACCACCACGAGTACGCCGTGGACGCCGACGCCGTGGACGCGATGCTGTCGGAGTTCCTGGGCGGCTACTTCCCGGTGAAGGCTCCCTGGGAGCGCTGAGGACCCCCGGTCAAAGTCCCCGCTCGAGCGGGGACTCTGTCACTGTGTGACGGTTGCAACGGTCACACAGTGACAAAGTCCCCGCCCAGGCGGGGACTTATCCGCGAGGTACGAGTCAGCGGCGGAAGAGGCCGGCCAGCCCGGAGGGCCGCGAGCGCAGCGCCTCCACCTCGGCCCGCGCCGCGTCGAGCTCGGCGTGCAGCTCGTCGAGCTGGGCGTCCTTCTTGCGTCGTACGTCGCGCCGGCCGGCGGCGACCCGGGCGGTCGTCGCGTCCATGGCGATCGCCTCGGAGAAGTCGAACAGCTCGCCGTACTCCTCCTGCAGGATGGCCAGCTCGTCAATCGCGCCGGCGTCGGACGGCGAGTAGACCAGGACGTTCATGACCTGCCAGGTGCGCTCGGCCAGGTCGCGCAGACCGGGCGGGACGGCGATGTCGTCCCACGTGATCGCTGAGCGGTTGAGCTCGGCGTCGATGAAGTCGTCCACCGGGTGCGGGGAGACGTCGAGATCGGGCTCGAACGACAGCCCGAGCTGCTCGCCCGCGCGGGACATCGCGGAGCGCCAGTCGGCCAGCAGGTCGTCGTAGCGCACGAAGGACCGCGGCAGGGCGCGCGTCGCGGCCTCGGTGGCGAAGGCGGCGTTGACCCACGCGGCGACGTTGGCGGTCTCGCGCTGGCGGCGGAAGGTCGGCGTCTGCTCGGTGAGGTACGCCGAGTCGCGCGAGCGCACCACCTCGGTGGGGTGGCGCAGCATCGTCAGCGTGCACACGTCGGCGCCGAGCTGCCCGGCGACCCGCGTCCAGGCCGGCAGGATCCAGAAGGCGCGCGGGTCCTTGACGAGGACCTGCGGCTGGTCGAGCTGGTCGGCCAGCCAGGTGCGCAGCTCCTCCTCGACCTCCGGCGTGATCGCTCCGTCGGCGACCGCCGCGGCGTCCGGCCGCGTGTCGATCGTGCGGACCGGGACGGGGTTGAGCACCCGCTTGTGGAACTCGGTGACCCACACCGGCTCGTAGTAGCCGCGCGGGTTCTTCTCGTCCGCGGGCACCTCCGGCTGGGGCACGTGCAGGCCGAGGCGCTTGAGCGTGCCGGCCACGCTCGAGGTGCCGGAGCGGCCGGAACCGGTGACGAGGACGAGGCGGGGATTCACGCGGTCGAGGCTAGTCGCTGGCCAGCTCGGCGACGATGTCGAGGTGCCCCGCGTGCCGGGCGTACTCCCCCAGCACGTGGAAGCAGATCCACTCCAGCGTCGGCGGGTCGTCGTCGAACCGCCCGCCCGGCGACGCCACCGCGTCGAGTGGGAAGTCCCGCAGCACCTCGCGGGTCCGGGCGCCGAGCGCGTCGAGTCGGGTCGCGAGCCCGTCCGCCGTGACGTCCGACGGCACCGCCCACCGCGCGCCGGGCGCGCTGACGTCCGAGTCGTCGGAGGACCACGGCTCCGGCGTGGTCCAGTCGCCCCACGGC
>NZ_JBFUKA010000165.1:0-3052 GCF_056401085.1 Nocardioides sp. P4_G4 | reverse complement strand
GGCCGGCGGTCGTGCCCGTGGGGGACGCGTGCCGCTGCTGGGTGCCTGTCCCCGCGCCGGAGCCCGCGCCCGGGTCCGGGGTGGATCCGAGGCCGGCGCCCGCGCCGGCCTCGCCGGTGGGCTCCGCACCCGCCACCGGGCCGGAGACGGCGGCCGGGGTCTGGGCGTTCTGCCACACGAGGAAGCCGCCGCCGCTGACCGCCACGGCGGCGGTGACACCGACGACGGCGGCGACCTGGGTGTGGGCCGCCACGAGGTCGCGGGTCCGTCCCAGCACGGCGAGCAGCCCCGCCGGTGCCGCGGCCCCGGCAGCCGCGGAGGCATACGCCGCGCCCACCCCGCCGAGCAGCAGGGGAGCCAGGACGGCCCCCAGGTTGGAGTTGACCTCGCTGAGCTCGAGGTAGAGCCCGGCGCAGGAGCGGCAGTGGCCGAGGTGGTCCTCGACCTTGCCCGTGTCGCGCCGGGAGATGCCGTTGCGGATGTAGGCGCCGAGGTGGTCGCGGGTCCACCGACAGCTCTGGTCGTCGAGCTCGGAGGCGTGCTCGTTGAGGTAGGCCTGGCGCAGCCCCTCGCGGGCCCGGTAGGCGAGCGCGGAGACCGAGTTGGCGCTCATCCCCAGCAGCGGGGCGACGTCCGCGGGCTTCTGGCCCTCGACCTCCGTGTGCCACAGGACCAGCTGCCACCGCTCGGGCAGCGAGGCGAAGGCGCGGGCGGCGGTGGCGCTCTCGAAGCCCTCGACGGCCGTGTCGCGGAAGGGGACGCCCGGGTCGAACTTCTCCATGTCGTCGGTGGTGTGGAGCCGGGAGGTGGCCCGCAGGCGGTCCACGCGCAGTCGTCGTACGGCGGTGAGCAGGTAGGCCCGGAACGCGACGTCGGGGCCACCACCGCGCTGGAGCACCTGCAGCACCTTGACGAACGCCTCGGAGACGAGGTCCTCCACATCACCGGCCGAGACGAGCTGGCGGGCCAGGCGGCGCGCGGCGTCCACGTGGCGCTCGAAGAGCAGGCCGTAGGCGTCGGTGTCCCCACCCCGGACGGCCGAGATCAGCTCGGCGTCGCCGGGGGACTCCACACGCGTCGTGCTGCTCATGCTCACCAGACGGTTCGAGGGCGAGGGCGTGACGCCACTGTAGGCCCCGCATCGCGGTGGGCGAGGGGAAACGCGGCTCGGACAAGTTCCTGCGGATCGGCGTCATGGCCCCTGCGCACCCTCGTCCACACCCCGTAGGGCACGACCAGTGACCGGGACCCGGGAAGGAGCGCCGCATGGGACTGTTCGCACCCGGCCCGTTCGCACGGCGTCCCGTGGCGGGCTCCGGGACGAGGACGACGGCGCCCCACGACCGGCCGGCCGGGTTGCCGCGGCACTTCGAGGCGGTGGCCGAGGCCCTCCTCGGGGGATCGGACGCCACCGACGCGTGCGCAGTGGTCGGTCGCGACCTGGCGTTGGACGGGTCGTCCCTGGAGGAGACCATGGCCGGTCTCCGGCAGGCCTGGCACGCGGTGCGCGGTCACGACCCGACGTACGAGGCCCTGTCGGCGCTGCTGTTCGGCTGGAGCGAGGCGGCCATGTCCTACTTCCACGCACTCTCTTGCGAGGACCCGATGACCGGGCTCGCCACCCTCGTGCACGTGCGCAGTCGGCTGGGCGACCTCTACCGCCAGCACGGCAGCGCCGGCATCAACACGGCCTGGGCACTCGTGGTCTGCGAGCTGTCCGGCGACGCGCCGGCCGGGGGCGACGACGTGGACCCGGGCTCCCGCCTGGCCCGCTCGCTGCGGCTCTCCCGGGTGGGGGAGGCCGCGCGGACCGTCTTCGCCGGCGGCGAGACCGTCGGCCGGCTGGGACCGCACCGGGTGGTGGTCGTGGCCTCCCGGAGCGACCGGCTCGGCACCCGGGTCCGGCTGCTGCGCTCGCTGGTGTCCGGCCTGACCGACGACCCCGCGCGGGTGTGGATCGAGGGGCTGCCCGGCACCGACCTGGCCGCCGCCCGGCTGCTCGACGAGCTCGCCCGGTCCTGACGCCCGCCCGGCTCGGTCACTACGCTGGCCCCATGTGCGGACGCTATGCCTCCTCGCGTCGACCCGAGGACCTCGTCGAGGAGTTCGAGGTCGTCGCCGACCGCACGCCCGCGCCCCTGGCCGCCGACTACAACGTCGCGCCGACCAAGGAGGTGTACGCCGTCGTGGAGCGGCCGCCCTCCAAGGACAGCCCCGAGCCGCCCGAGCGCCAGCTGYGGGTGCTGACCTGGGGGTTGGTGCCGTCCTGGGCCAAGGACCCCTCGATCGGCAACCGGATGATCAACGCGCGGATGGAGACGGTGGCCGACAAGCCGGCGTACAAGCGCGCGTTCGCCGTGCGGCGCTGCCTGCTCCCGGCCGACGGCTACTTCGAGTGGTACCCCACGTCGCAGACGACCAAGGCCGGCAAGCCGGTCAAGCAGCCCTTCTTCATCCGGCCGGCCGACGGTGGGGTGCTGGCCATGGCCGGTCTCTACGAGATCTGGCGCGACCCGAGCCGGGCCGAGGACGACCCCGAGCGGTTCCGCTGGACCTGCACGGTGCTCACCACCGAGGCCGAGGACTCCCTGGGCCACATCCACGACCGGATGCCGCTGATGGTCGAGCGCGACCGCTGGGCGCAGTGGCTGGACCCGCGCGTCGGCGGCGAGCTCTCACTGCTCGTACCGGCCGCACCCGGCAGCCTGGAGGCCTACCCTGTCTCCACGGCGGTCGGCAACGTGCGCAACAACGGACCCGAGCTCGTCGAGCCGCTCCCGCTCGAGGACGTCCCCTCGTGATCAAGGCGACGATCCGCCCCGTCCCGACCCCGCACGGCGAGGGGCGCCTGCACGTGCGCCACGCCCACCGCCCGGTCGCCACCCTCCTGCTCAGCCACGGCGCGGGCGGGGGCGTGGACGCCCGGGACCTGGTCGCGCTCGCCGGGGCCCTGCCCGGGCAGGGCGTCAGCGTGATCCTGCTCGAGCAGCCGTGGCGGGTCGCGGGCCGCAGGATCGCCACCCCGCCGGGCTCCCTCGACGCTGCCCTGCGG
>NZ_JBFUKA010000164.1:0-3112 GCF_056401085.1 Nocardioides sp. P4_G4 | reverse complement strand
CGTCGGCACCTGACGCCCCCGGTGACGTGGATCCCGTCGGTGGGGGAGTTCGACAACGCCGTCCGCCGGGGGATGGGGTGGGGGATGATCCCCGAGGTGCAGGTCCGCGCCGACCTCGACGCCGGGCGGCTGGTCGAGATCGTGCCCGGCCGGCACACCGACGTACCGCTGTTCTGGCAGCACTGGCGCCTGGAGTCGCCACTGATGGCGGACCTGACGTCCGCCATCACCGGCGCGGCGCGCGGCTGGCTGAGCTGAGCTGAGCAGCGAGCGACGAGCTAGAGCACCTTGGAGAGGAAGGCCTGGGTGCGCTCGTGCTGCGGGTCGCCCAGCACCGTGCGTGGGTCGCCCTCCTCGACGATGACGCCACCGTCCATGAAGACCAGGTTGTCGCCGACCTCGCGGGCGAAGCCCATCTCGTGGGTCACGACCATCATCGTCATGCCCTCGGACGCCAGGTCCTTCATCACGGCGAGCACGTCGCCGACCAGCTCGGGGTCCAGGGCCGAGGTGGGCTCGTCGAAGAGCATCAGGTCGGGCTGCATCGACAGCGCCCGGGCGATGGCCACCCGCTGCTGCTGCCCGCCCGAGAGGTGGGCCGGGTAGGCCTTCTCCTTCTCGGCCAGGCCTACCTTCTCGAGGTTGGCGCGCGCGATCTCGACGGCCTCGGCCTTCTTGCGGCCGGCGACCTTCTCCTGCGCGATGGTGAGGTTGCGCAGCACGTTCATGTGGGGGAACAGGTTGAAGCTCTGGAACACGATGCCGATGCGCGCGCGCAGCTTGTCGACGTCGGCGTCGGGGTGGGTGATCTCCTCGCCCTCGACGTAGATCTTGCCGCTGGTGGGCGTCTCGAGCATGTTGACGCAGCGCAGCAGGGTGGACTTGCCCGAGCCGGAGGGCCCGATGACGCAGACCACCTGGCCCTGACCGACGTGGAAGTCGATGCCCTTGAGCACCTCGTTGGCGCCGAAGTACTTGTGCAGGTCCTGCACGTCGATGGCCGCGGCGGCGCGATCGCCGTCGGGGGTGCGGGGGGTGGTGCTCTCGGTGGTCATCAGCGGGCCCTCTCCGCGCGGCTCTCCATACGGCGTACGACGATCGACAACGGCACCGTGATGAGCAGGTAGCACAGGGCGATCACGACGATCGGGGTCAGGTTGGAGGCCGAGTTCATGCCCTCCCGGCCGAACTTGGTGAGCTCGTAGTCCGAGAGCGACAGGCCCAGGATGTAGACCAGCGACGAGTCCTTGGTCAGCAGGATGAGCTCGTTGGTCAGCGGCGGCAGGATGATCCGGAACGCCTGGGGGACCACGACGCTGATCATCGCCCGGGAGTGGGACATGCCCAGCGACCGCGCCGCCTCCATCTGCCCCTTGGGCACCGCCTGGATGCCGGCTCGGATCGTCTCGGCCATGTAGGCGCCGCCGACCAGGCCCAGGGCCAGGGTGACGACGCCGAGGTTGCCGAACGGGATCTCGTAGGCGGGGAAGGCCAGGCTGACGCCCACGCTGAGCGCGATGAAGACGACCAGGGCCGGGATCCCGCGGAAGAGCTCGATGATCACCGTCGCGATCCACCGGTAGGGGCCCACGCTCGACAGACGCATCAGGGCGAGCACGAGCCCCAGCGCCAGGCCGAACGTGAAGCCGCACGCGGTGTAGATGATCGTGTTCTTCAGCGCGATCGTCAGGACGCGGGGGAACTGCTCCTTGACCAGCTCCCAGTTCCAGAACGCGCGCTGGATCTGGGCCCAGTCGGCGAGGAAGGCGATGGCGAGCACCACCACCACCAGCACGGCGTACTGGACGTAGCGCCACCGGGCGGCGCGCTGGCGGGGACTCGCCATGGGCTCACATCACCTTCGTCGGGGGGGCAGGGAAGGACGATCAGCTGGCCGGGGCCTCGCCGAACCACTTCTCGTAGACGGCGTCGTAGTCGGCGCTCGCGATCCCGTCGTTGATGGCGGCGAGCAGGTCGTCGTTGCTGCCCTTCTTGACCGAGAAGCCGTACTTCTCACCGGTCTTGAACTCGGTGGTCACCTCGACGTCAGGGTTCTGGCTGACGAAGTAGTTGAGCAGGCCGTTGTCGTTGACGCCCGCGTCGGCCTTGCCGGTCTTGACCGCCTGCTGCATCAGCGAGGAGTCCTCGAACGAGATGATCTCGGTGTCCTTCGGCGCGTTCTCGCGCACGTAGTCGGCACCGGTCGTCCCGTCCTGGACGGCGACAGTCATGCCGGCGAGGTCATCGAGCGAGGCGATGCCCGAGCCGGTCTTGGTCATCAGCGCCTGGGTGGCCTCGAAGTAGGGGTCGGTGAAGTCCATGACGGCCTCGCGCTCGTCGGTGATCGTCATCGCACCGGCGCCCACGTCGCACTGGCCGGTGTTGAGGGCCTCACCGGTCGTGATCGTCTCCCACGCGACATCGAGGACCTCGGTGTCGAGGCCCTCGTTGTCGGCGGCGATCTTGAGCACGTCGGGGTCGAAGCCGACGACCTCGCCTCCGTCGGTGAACTCGAAGGGCTCGTAGGGGAGGTGCGTGCAGATGGTCAGCGTCCCGTCCTTGACCAGCGAGATGCCCGACTCTGTGGTCGTGGTGGCGTCGTCCTTCGCGCAGCCCGCGGCCGCGAGGGCGAGGGCGAGGACGCTGATTCCGGAGGCGAGGGCTCGAAGGTTCATGGCCGTCACCCTAGACCCGCTCGGACCCAGAAGGTCTCCCTCGTCACACCGACGCGCGATATTGAGCACAATGGCGACATGCCGACCTACGTGGCCTTCCTGCGCGCGATCAACCTCGGCGCGACCCGCAAGTTCCCCAAGGACGCCATCCGTGCGGCCGTGGAGTCCACGGGAGCGCGCGACGTCGAGACCTACATCAACACCGGCAACGTGCGCCTGACCTCGAGCCGGCGGTCGACCACGAAGGTCGCCGTGGACCTCGAGGAGGCCTTCGCCGCGGACCGGGGCTTCGAGGTGCCGACGGTGGTGCTGACGCCCGCGGAGCTGGTGCGGATCGCGGCCGACGCCGAGGAGATCGCGTCCGGCCACGACCGGCTGGGCATGCAGTACGTCTCGCTGCTCAAGAAGGAGCCGACGGCCGCCCAGGTGCGCGAGAT
>NZ_JBFUKA010000163.1:0-3271 GCF_056401085.1 Nocardioides sp. P4_G4 | reverse complement strand
CGGCAACGCTCCTTCACCCTGGCCGCCGGCAACTACCGCTTCACCGTCGTGGCCATCAACGCCATCGGCACCGGCCCCGCCTCAGCACGCTCCGCCAACGTCGTACCCCGCTGAACCGGGCAGGACCCCGCACCACCGACGGCGTGCCGTCGACCGCTCACGCGGCCGGCGGCACGCCGTCGTCATGCGCTCGACAGCTGCCCTCAGGTGCCCATGCCTTTGACTGAATTCGAGGATGCGGCCGCACGGGGTCGCGCCTAGCGTCGAAGTCTCGGCACGTCCTCGAACGGCGTGCAGCACCGGGCTCGCGGCGCACGACCGCGGCGTCAACTCACACAGGGGAACGTCATGGGTACACGCACATCAAGGCTTGCTTCGGCGCTGCCCTTCGGAGCCACCGCAGCCGTCATCGCTGCGGGTCTGGCGGTCGTCGGTGTGTCACCGGCCAGCGCCGCCCCGACCGACGTGGTCATCAACGAGATGATGTACCACGCCGTGTCCGACCTCGACGGCGACGACTACCTCGAGCTCTACAACCGGGGCGCCACGGCCGTGGACCTCTCCGGGTGGACCTTCTCCGGCATCACCCTCGCCGTGGCCCCCGGCACCACCATCCCCGCCGGCGGCTACCTCGTGGTCGCCAAGGACGCCGTGCAGTTCCAGGCCCGCTACGGCTTCGCCCCCGCCGCCGTCTACGGCGGCAACCTGTCGAACTCCGGCGAGACCGTCGCCCTCAAGGACAACACCGGCGCCACCATCGACTCCGTCTCCTTCCTCGACGTCGACCCCTGGCCGGTCAAGGCCGACGGCACCGGCCCCTCCCTCGAGCTCATCGACGCCACCCTCGAGAACAACGACTCCCTCAACTGGGCCGCCGCCACCAACACCGCCGGCCGCACCCCCGGCGCTGCCAACTCCGTGCGCCGCACCGGCCTCACCCCACGCATCACCGCCGTCGCCGCCACCCCCACCTCCCCGGCGGCCAACCAGTCCGTCACCGTCTCCGCGACCCTCAGCGACCAGACCAGCGCCGTCGTGCGCTACCGCACCGACTTCGCCGCCGAGCAGACCACCCCCATGACCGCCAACGGCGACGGCACCTACAGCGCCTCGATCCCCGGCGCAGTCGCCGGACACCTCATCCGCTACCGCGTCGAGGCCACCAACGCCAACGGCACCAACCGCTCCCCCCGCGTCGACGACACCATCAACTACCGCGGCGTGGTCGTGCCTGACGACGTCACGTCGGCGCTCCCGATCCTGCGCTGGTTCATCGCCGACGCGGACTACAACGCGATCACAGCCAACCCCACCCAGGACATCCAGCGGGCGGCCGTCCTGGCCTACGGCTCGACGGTCTACGACAACGTGCTCGTCAACATCCGCGGCCAAGGCTCGGAGTCCACGCCCAAGCCGAACTGGAAGTTCGAGATGGCGAAGAACCACGACCTCGACATGCCGGGCCTGCTCGTGGAGCCGGTCGACGAGTTCGCGATGCAGGCCGACTACAGCGACGTGTCGCACGGGCGCTCGATGCTGAGCTTCGACGCCTTCCAGCGCGCCGGGGTCATCAACACCCAGGTCTTCCCGGTCCGGACCCAGCGCAACGGGGCCTTCCAGGGCGTCTACAACTACCTGGACCTGTACGACGGCACCTGGCGCGAGCGCGAGGGCTACGACGACAACCAGTTCTTCAAGGCCAACATCAACGCCTTCGACTCCACGGTCCCGCTCGCCAACCGTCGCTTCGAGAAGAAGAACCCCGACGACACCGACTACGCGCCGCTGCAGTCCTTCCTCAACGGCGTCGCCCTCACCGGGACGGCCGAGCACGACTACATGGCGGCCAACGCGGACATCCCGCAGCTGATCAACTACGCGGCGGTCACCGCGATCCTCGAGCACGTCGACTCGACGACGAAGAACTTCTACCTCGCTCAGGACCCGGGGACGACCCGCTGGTCGATGCTGCCCTGGGACCTCGACCACACCCTCGGCAACCACTGCTGCTTCATCAACAGCACGTTCGTGACGCTGGCCGAGCCCGGTGACCGGTTGAACCCGATCATGGAGGCGCTGTTCGCGACGCCGGAGTGGCGCGACATGTACTTCCGCCGGCTGCGCACCCTGGTCAACGACCTGCTGGCCACCGGCCGGATGGAGGCGCTGTACGACGCCAAGGTCGGGGTCGCCCAGGCCGACATCGCCCTCGACTACGCGCGGTGGGCCTACGACGAGACCGAGAGCTACACGACGCAGCGCAGCCGCCTCGTCAAGGGCATCGCGGCACGACGCACCGTCTTCGCCTCGGACGCCCGGGTCCCCGGCAACCAGCCGGCCACACCGGACATGGTGATCGACGAGATCCAGCACTCGCCCAGCGCCGGCGACACGGCCGAGTTCGTCGAGCTCTACAACCCGGGCTCGACCGCCATCGACCTCTCCGGCTGGACCATCGGCGGCGCCGCCACCCTCACCATCCAACCGGGCACCGTCATCCTGCCGCACGCCACGATGCAGTTCGTCGCCAATGACCCGGGCTTCCGCACCGCCTACGGCTCCCGCGTCTTCGTCGGGGACCGCTACACCGGCACCCTCCCGGCCACCGGGACACTCACCCTGACCCGACCCGACGCCACGCTCGCCGACAGCCTCACCTACGGCGGCACCGGCTGGCCCGTCCCCACCACCGGACAGTCCCTCGAGCTCGCCAACCTCGCCGCCGACAACAACGACGGAGCCAACTGGACCCTCTCCACCGGATCCGGCACCCCCGGCAGCACCACCGGCGGACCCGCCGTCACCGCACCCAGCGCACCCACCATCGGCACCGCCAGCGCCGGCAACACCACCGCCACCGCCCGATGGACCGCACCCACCGACGACGGCGGCTCCGGCATCACCGGCTACTCCGTCAAGGTCCTGGACAACGTCGGCAACCAGGTCGGAGCACTCCGCCCCGCCGCCGCGAACGCCAGCACCCTCAACATCACCGGACTCACCAACGGCACCACCTACCGCTTCCAGGTCGCGGCCATCAACAGCGCCGGCACCGGCGCCTACTCCGCCTCCTCCAACGCCGTCACCCCGGCCGCCACCACCGCACCCGGAGCACCGGTCATCGGCACGCCCAGCCAGGGCGCCGCCGGCGGCTCACTCACCGCCATCGCCCGCTGGACACCACCCACCAGCACCGGCGGCTCACCCATCACCGGCTACCAGGTCACCGCACTCCGCATGAGCTCCAGCGCCGCCAACGCCACCGTGCTCT
>NZ_JBFUKA010000162.1:0-3303 GCF_056401085.1 Nocardioides sp. P4_G4 | reverse complement strand
CTCCTCGACGCCGAAAAGGGGGCCAAACGTCACGGACTACCCCAACGGTGTGTGACAGACGGCGGTCGAGATTGCGCGGAGGCGTCACATCGCGAGACAGTGGTGGCATGACCCTCAACCTCGACCGTCACCGCGAGCGCCTCGACGCCGCCGTCGCCGCCAGCGCCGCGCGCACCTACTACTCGGCCTTCGACGAGTCCCCGTCGCCGCGGGTGTACGGCGAGTCCGCGGCCGCCGAGGGCAAGGCTGCGTTCGACGCCCTGCTGGACCGGCCGTTCCCGCTGGAGACCCCGGGCAGCGACGGCACCGTGGCGACCGAGCGGTCGCCGTACGGCATCGACCTCGGCGTGACCTACCCCCGCGTCGCCGACGTCGATGCTCTGATGGCCGCCGCGCGGGCCGGCATGAGGGCCTGGCGCGACGCCGGACCGGACGGCCGCACGGCCGTGTGCCTGGAGGTCCTCGACCGTCTGCACGGGCGGATCTTCGAGCTGGCCAACGCGGTCCAGCACACCAGCGGCCAGGCCTTCGTGATGGCCTTCCAGGCCGGGGGCGCGCACGCCCTCGACCGGGCGCTCGAGGCGATCGCCTACGCGCACACCGAGATGATCCGCACCCCGGCGACGGCCCTGTGGGAGAAGCCCGGCAAGTACCCGCTCCGGATGGAGAAGACCTTCACCGTCGTGCCGCGCGGCGTCGCGCTGGTGATCGGCTGCAACACCTTCCCGACGTGGAACTCCTGGCCGGGGCTCTTCGCCAGCCTGGTCACCGGCAACCCGGTCGTGGTCAAGCCGCACCCGGCCGCCGTGCTGCCGCTCGCCCTCACCGTCCAGGTCTGCCAGGAGGTGCTGGCCGAGAACGGCTTCGACCGCAACCTGGTCACGCTCGCCGCCGAGGGCCCCGACGACCGTCTGGCCGCGACGCTGGCCACCCGCCCCGAGGTCCGCCTCGTCGACTTCACCGGCGGCAACGCCTTCGGCGACTGGCTCGAGGCCAACGCCCGCCAGGCCACCGTCTTCACCGAGAAGGCCGGCGTCAACACCGTCGTCATCGACTCGACCGACGACCTCGGCGCGATGTGCCGCAACCTCGCCTTCTCGCTGGCCCTCTACTCCGGCCAGATGTGCACGGCCCCGCAGAACCTCTACGTGCCGGCCGGCGGCATCGCGACCCCCGACGGCACCGTCTCGCCGGCCCGGCTGGCCGAGGGCATCGAGAAGGCCCTCGACGGGCTGCTCGGCGAGGACGCCAAGGCGGTCGAGCTGCTCGGCGGCATCGTGTCGCCGGCGGTCGTCGAGCGCGTCGAGTCCGCCCGGTCCCGCGAGCGGGTCCTGGTCGCGGGCCGCGACGTCACGCACCCGTCGTACGCCGGCGCGACCGTCCGCACGCCCACCCTCGTGGGGCTCACCGCGGCCGACTCCGACGTCTACGAGTCGGAGTGCTTCGGCCCGGTGGCCTACCTCATCGAGACCTCCGGCACCGACGAGTCCATCGGCCTCTTCCGCGACACGGTCCAGCGTCACGGCGCCATGACCGCGGCCGTCTACTCGACTTCCGAGGCCGTCGTCGAGCAGATGCGCGACGCCGCCCTCGACGCCGGCGTCGCGCTCAGCGAGAACCTCCTCGGCGGGGTCTTCGTCAACCAGTCCGCTGCCTTCAGCGACTTCCACGGCACCGGCGCCAACCCGGCCGCCAACGCCTCCTACACCGACGGGGCGTACGTCGCCTCGCGCTTCCGGGTGGTGCAGTCGCGGCGCCACGTGTGAGGCGTCCTACGGTGTGCGCATGCTGATCCGCAACGCCCGCCTGGTGCCCGTCACCGAGCCCGCTCCGCAGGATCTCGTCGACGTCCTCGTCGAGGACGGCGTCGTGACCCGGGTCGGGCCTGGCCTCGTGAGCGACGACGAGGCCGCGACGTACGCCGACGTACTCGACGCCGCCGGCGGCTGGTTGATGCCGGGACTCTGGGACCAGCACGTGCACCTGGCCCAGTGGACGCTCTCCAGCGCCCGGCTCGACCTCGCCCCGGCCCGCTCGGCCGAGCAGGCCGTGGCCCTGGTGCGCGAGCGGCTCGAGGAGTGGCCGGACCTGCCCGTCATCGGCTGGGGGCACCGGCCGACCGCCTGGGACGAGGGTCCGGTCGCCGCCCACCTCGACGCCATCGACACCGAGCAGCCGATCGTGCTGATCGCCGGCGACGGCCACCACGGCTGGCTCAACACGGTCGCGCTGCAGATGCTCGCCCTGCCGACCCGCCAGAGCGTGGTGAGCGAGGCGGAGTGGTTCATGGCCTACGGCCGGCTCTCGACCGTGCTCGGCAGCGACGGCACCGGCCCGGAGGCCTACCGCCGCACCATGGAGAACGCCGCCGCGCTCGGCGTGGTCGGCGTCGTGGACTTCGAGTTCAGCGGCGGGGTGGCCGACTGGGCCGAGCGGTGGGCGGGCGGTGCGGACCTGATCCGGGTCCGGCACGCCTGCTACGCCGACGGACTCGAGGACGTCATCGCGCGCGGCCTGCGCTCCGGCGACCCGCTCGACGGCGACCGACGGCTGACGATGGGCCCGCTCAAGATCATCAGCGACGGGTCGCTCAACACCCGCACGGCCTGGTGCTGCGACCCGTACGCCGAGAAGGCCGTCCTCGGCTTCCCGGAGGGCCAGCCCAACCAGACGCCGGAGGAGCTGCGCCGGCTGCTGGCCCGGGCCGCCGAGCACGACCTCGACGTCGCGGTGCACGCCATCGGGGACCGCGCCGTCACCGAGGCGCTCGCCGCCTTCGCCGAGACGGGTGCGCGCGGCGGCATCGAGCACGTCCAGCTCACCACGCGCGACGACGTACGCCGGATGGCCGACCTCGGCGTCCGCGCCAGCGTCCAGCCCGCCCACCTGATCGACGACCGCGACGTGACCGAGCGGCTGTGGCCGGGCCGGTCCGAGCGCTGCTTCCCGCTGCGCTGGATGCTCGACGACGGTGTCGACGTGGTGCTCGGGTCCGACGCCCCGGTCTCGGTGCTCGACCCGTGGCTGGAGGTCGCGGCCGCCGTCCACCGCACCGGTGACGAGCGCGAGCCCTGGCACCCCGAGCAGTCGATCACCCCGCGCGAGGCGCTGGCCGCCTCGACCGACGGCCTCGGCACCGTCTCGCCCGGTCACCCGGCCGACCTCGTGCTGCTGGCCGCCGACCCGCTCGACGGTGTCGGCGACGCGGCCCACGCAGCCCGGCTGCGCGGCCTCGGCGACCACGTCGTCGCGACGTGGGTCGACGGTCGGGTCGTCCACCGGCGCTGACGGCGGGGTAGTCCG
>NZ_JBFUKA010000161.1:0-3512 GCF_056401085.1 Nocardioides sp. P4_G4 | reverse complement strand
GTCGGTGTACTGCTGCTCGCCCTCGTCGAGCTGCTGTCGGGCATCGGCCAGCCGGGCCTCGCCGTCGGCGAGCGTCGCCTCCAGCTCGGCCTGACCGTCGATCCGGGCGGGCAGCGTGGCGTTGTCGGGGTCGGTGCGCTGGAGCCGGGCGATGTCACGCTCGCCCTCGCCGATGAGCCAGCGGAGCTGCTGGAGCTGGCGGGCACCCTTGTCGTGCTCCCGTCGGCCGTCGACGAGCTGCTGGCGGCCGTCCCGCAGGTCGGCGTCGCTGCGGTCGAGGTCGGCCTGGGTGGCGAACGGGTCGACGGTGCCGGTGACGTGCGGGAGCTGCTCCCAGTCGGCCAGCGTCGCGTCGATCGCGTCGCGCTGCGTCGCGGTGAAGCCGTCCTCGGAGTACAGGACCACCGTGCCGGTGCCTCCGGCGACCTCCGGGATCTGCTCGCCCAGGTCGTCGAGGACCTGCGCGAACTCGCTGTCGGGCAGCTCGAACTCGTTGGTCAGCGGGCGCTGGAGGGACAGCATCGCCCCCACCACGGCGCCGAGCACGAGGACCCAGGCGAGGACGAAGGCGAGCGGCCGTCGGGCAGCGGTGCTGCCGAGGCGGTACAGGAGGGAGGCCACGATCAGTTCTCCTTGGAAGCGGTGGCGGGTGCGGGAGCACGGGTGGACGCCGGGCGGCGCAGGGCGCCGGCCTCGTCGAAGCCCGCGAAGAGCAGGTCGAAGGATCGCCGGATGACGTCGTGGTGGCGACGGGCGACGGCCGGGTCGTCGGGGGCGGCGTCCGGCATCTCGGTCACCAGCAGCCGCGTCATGCGCGAGAGGATCGCGCCGGTGGCGGCGGCCAGCGCGGCGACGTACACCGGGTCGGCCCCGGGACCGATCCGGTCCCACAACCCCTGCTCGAAGGCGTCGACCTGCCCGTCGGCGAACTCGCGCAGGAAGCGCCGCGTCGCCGGTGAGTCGATGGCCGCCCGCTCGAGCACGCACGCCTGCGTGAAGACCGGCTCGTCGAGCAGGCCCTCGAGGACGGCGGCGATCGAGCGCCGGAGCGGCTCGTCGGACGGTCGGGCCACGAAGGCGGCGAGGGTGTCGGTGGTGACGTCCTCGATGGAGGCCGTCAGCACGTCCTCCACCGTGGCGAAGTAGTTGAAGAGGGTGCGGCGGGAGACGCCCGCCTCGGCTGCGATGCGGTCGGCGGTGAGGGCGTCGATGCCCTCCTCGGAGACGATGCCGATCGCCGCCCGGCTCAGGGCGTCGCGGGTGCGCTGCTTCTTGGCGGCGCGCAGTCCCCGCCCCGGGAGGTGCTCGCACGACATCGACATAGCTGCACTCTAGCGCAAACTTGCACTGTCGTGCAGATGTGAGCCGTGAGCCTGCTCACCCCTCCTCGTCGAGCGCCGTCCCGTCGTCGGTGACGAGGTCCGCGACGGCCACCCGCCACCGGCGCTCGAGCTCCACGAGGTCGGCCCGGTGCTCCTCGATCCGGCAGCCGCGACCGCTCGGGCGCAGCGCGATCCCCTCCTCGAGCCAGTGGGGTCGCGCCTCGTGGAGCAGGTCCGGCGGGAACGCGCCGGCCGCGTTGGTCACCCGCCACCAGGCCACTCCGGCACCGTGGCGACTCAGGACCGACCCCACGCGACGGGGGCCGATCCCCACGACGTGGCCCAGGTCGCCGTAGGACACGACGCTCCCCCACGGGACCTGCTCCACGGCGCGGAGCACGAGCTCGTCGAGTCGCTCGTCCATGGCGGTCGCGTCAGCTGGCCACGCGCGGACCGCGAGGGCCGCAGCGCTGGACCACCCGCTGGAGGGACAGGTGTCGGTCGTGGGGGCGTCCGACGTACCGGATGTCGCGCAGCCCCTGCTCCTGGGCGGCGGACTCGAAGACGACGTGGCCGAACCCCAGCATCCGACGTTCCTACCAGCCGGCCGGCCCGCCGCGACGGAGGCGCGCAGGTGTCGGTGCGTCCCGCCTCAGGACTCGCAGGTGGTCAGGGCGTCGGCTCGCAGCGCCGGTCCGGAACGGACCTGCTTCCCACGGCCGAGCGCGAACCCCCGCTGCCAGTCCGACACGAGGCCGGTCTGGTTGTGCTCGGTGGCCTGGTCGCCCACCATGCTGAAGCGCAAGGTCATGGGCACACCGGAGACGGCAGCGCGGTCCTTGACGGTGCCGATCGGCTTGCCGTCCCAGAACCAGGTGATGTGGTCCGGGGCGACCTCGACCGCCACGGCCGGCGAGGTGCGGACCAGGCTCGGGATCGAGCGGCTGCCGGTCCACTGGCGGGTGTCGGCCTTGGCGCCGAAGGTCATCGTGCCGCTGTGCGCGGCGACCCGGGCCAGGGTGATGTTGCGCCGACCGCAGGCATAGTCCTCGGCCCGCTCGGGCACCAGCTCGACCAGCACCTGGAAGTCCTGCGCGGTGGCCTCGGCGCTCTTGATCCGCAGCCTCGCCTCCCACCGGCCGTAGGGCTGGGCAGCACCGGTCAGGGTGGCGCGGGTCGTCCCGAAGTCCCCGGGACCGCCGGCGTTGTTGCGCTGGCTGTCGAGGTAGAGGCCGCCGTTCTGCCGGCTCACCCGGCCCGCGCCGTCCGCGTAGTCCTGCCACCAGCCGGTGCGCACCGAGCCCACGTCGGGCGGGCTGGTCAGCGACTGCCCGGCCTCCCAGGTGTAGTCCCACAGGGTCGGGTACCAGCCGTAGCGGCTGCTCGCCGTGGCGCTCGCCGCCCCGGCCGACCGGCGGGCGGGCGGAGGCGTGCCTGCGGCCCCGGTCCGTACGACGCCCTGTCGGCGCGCGAGCGGCACCGGCGGGAGCACCTGGCCCGGGTCGAGCACCGTGACGTAGGTCGGGAAGGTCTGCATCCAGCCGATCTGGTGGCCGCCGGTGACGAGGTCCTCTTGGCGCACCCGGTAGACGACCGTGCCGGCCGCGGACGTCACGCCCGGGAAGTAGCCCATGCCGTCGGGCAGCACCGCCGAGGTGCCGAGGGTCTCCCAGCTGTCGCCGTCGAGGCGCCGCTGGAGGGTGAGGGTGCGCCCGGTGAAGACGGGCAGGCCGACCGTCTCGGGGCGGCGCACGAGGCTGGGCGTGGTGTCCACCGCGATGGTGAAGGGCACGCCGGCCACCGGCTGCCCGGGAGCGCGCGCCGCGGTCGGGTCCGGGCCGGCGACCCACATCGTGAGGTCCTGGCCCTTCGCCCGGAAGCTCACGGGCGGGCTGGCGATCCCGCCCTTGGCCACCACCCGATACCGGATGCCGAGCATGGCCGGCGCCGGGAAGGAGAAGCGGAAGCTGCCGTCGGCGGCCGTCGTGCCGGTGAAGCCGCGCACCGCGAACCACTGGTCGCCGGGGCGGTTCATGTGCTGCTGCAACGTGATCCTGCGCGCGCCACCCACACCCAGGCTGCCGCTGAAGCTCACTGCCTGCCCGCCGACGTAGGAGGCCGGGGAGAAGGCGAGCGCGCCGCCACGCGCGGCGAGCCGGCCGTGGCCGCCGCCGGGCGCCGTGGACGCCC
>NZ_JBFUKA010000160.1:0-3689 GCF_056401085.1 Nocardioides sp. P4_G4 | reverse complement strand
CGTCCCGCGGTCCGGCCAAGGCCCCCGCGCCCGCACCGGCTGCCACGCAGGCTGCGGGGCAGGCCGAGAAGCCGGCCGCCAAGCCGACCGCCAAGCCTCGGCCCGCGAGCGAGGCCGCCGAGCCCGCCAAGGGCACCAGCACCCCCGTGGCCAAGGACGCCAAGCCGGCCGCACCGGCCGCGGCGACCGACGAGCCGACGTACACGACCCTGCGGGGCATCCCCGCCGCGACCGCCAAGAACATGGACCTGTCGCTGAGCGTCCCGACGGCGACGTCGATCCGCTCGCTGCCGGTCAAGCTGCTGTGGGACAACCGCACGGTCATCAACAACCACCTCGCCCGCGCCCGCGGCGGCAAGGTCTCGTTCACCCACCTCATCGGCTACGCGCTGGTCAAGGCGCTCACCTCGATGCCGGAGATGAACAACCACTTCGCCGAGGTGGACGGCAAGCCCACGATGGTGGCGCCTGCGCACATCAACCTCGGCCTCGCGGTGGACCAGCAGAAGAAGGACGGCACCCGCCAGCTCGTCGTGCCCTCCATCAAGGGCTGCGAGACGATGGACTTCGCCGGCTTCTGGACGGCCTACGAGGAGGTCATCCGTCGGGCCCGTGACAACAAGCTCACGATGGACGACTACTCCGGTACGACGATGAGCCTCACCAACGTCGGCGGCCTCGGGACCAACCACTCGGTGCCGCGCCTCATGCCCGGTCAGGCGGTCATCGTCGGCGTCGGCGCGATGGAGTACCCCGCCGAGTGGCAGGGCGCCTCCGACGAGGCCCTCAACCGCAACGGCGTCAGCAAGGTCATGACGATCACGTCGACCTACGACCACCGCGTCATCCAGGGCGCCCAGTCGGGCGAGTTCCTGCGCCGCGTCCACCAGCTGCTGCTGGGCGAGGACGACTTCTACGACGAGATCTTCCGCTCGCTGCGTATCCCCTACGAGCCCATCCGCTGGGCCAAGGACATCGTCGCGAGCCACGACGACGACATCGTCAAGCAGGCCCGCATCCTCGAGCTCATCCACGCCTACCGCGTGCGCGGCCACATGATGGCCGACACCGACCCGCTCGAGTACCGCCAGCGCAGCCACCCCGACCTCGAGGTCGAGTCGCACGGGCTGACCCTGTGGGACCTCGACCGCGAGTTCGCGACCGGCTCCTTCGGTGGCGAGGGCCGCCGCTTCATGAAGCTGCGCAACATCCTCGGCATCCTGCGCGACTCCTACTGCCGCACCACCGGCATCGAGTACATGCACATCATGGATCCCGAGCAGCGCAAGTGGATCCAGCAGCGCGTGGAGCAGCCGCACACCAAGCCGCCCCGCGAGGAGCAGCTGCGGATCCTGCTCAAGCTCAACCAGGCCGAGGCCTTCGAGACGTTCCTGCAGACCAAGTTCGTCGGCCAGAAGCGCTTCTCCCTCGAGGGCGGCGAGACCACGATCCCGCTGATCGACGAGATCTGCGAGGCGGCCGCCGAGGTCGGCCTCGACGAGGTCGCGATCGGCATGGCCCACCGTGGCCGCCTCAACGTGCTCGCCAACATCGTCGGCAAGAAGTACAGCCAGATCTTCCGCGAGTTCGAGGGCAACATCGACCCGCGGACCGTCCAGGGCTCCGGCGACGTGAAGTACCACCTCGGTGCCGAGGGCGAGTTCGTCGCCGGCTCCGGCGACCAGATCAAGGTCTCGGTCGCGGCCAACCCCTCGCACCTCGAGGCGGTCGACCCGGTGCTCGAGGGCATCGCCCGCGCCAAGCAGGACGTCCTCAACAAGGGTGCCGCCTACCCCGTCCTGCCGCTGCTCGTGCACGGCGACGCGGCGTTCGCGGGCCAGGGCGTGGTCGCCGAGACGCTCAACCTCTCGCAGCTGCGCGGCTACCGCACGGGCGGCACGATCCACGTGGTCGTCAACAACCAGGTCGGCTTCACCACCTCCCCCGGCTCGTCGCGCTCCTCGCTCTACTGCACCGACGTGGCCCGGATGGTCCAGGCGCCGATCTTCCACGTCAACGGCGACGACCCTGAGGCGTGCATCCGCGTCGCCCGGCTCGCCTTCGAGTACCGCCAGGCCTTCAACAAGGACGTGGTCATCGACCTCGTCTGCTACCGCCGCCGCGGCCACAACGAGGGCGACGACCCGTCGTACACCCAGCCGCTCATGTACGACCTGATCGAGCAGAAGCGCTCGGTGCGCAAGCTCTACACCGAGTCCCTCATCGGTCGTGGCGACATCACCGTCGAGGAGGCCGAGCAGGTCCTCAAGGACTACCAGCAGCAGCTGGAGCGCGTCTTCACCGAGGTGCGCGAGGCGAGCAGCCAGCCGTCGGAGTGGACCACCGTCCCGGACTACCCGGACAAGCCCGCCGGCGAGTTCAGCACGGCCGTCTCCTCCGAGGTGCTCAAGCGGATCGCCGACGCCTACACGACGCCCCCGGACGGCTTCACCGTCCACCCGAAGGTCATGCCGCAGCTGCAGCGCCGTGCCGCCGCGATCGCCGACGGTCCCATCGACTGGGGCACCGGCGAGATCCTCGCGTTCGGCTCCCTGCTCATGGACGGCCGTCCGGTGCGCCTCGCCGGCCAGGACTCGCGGCGCGGCACCTTCGTGTCGCGGTTCGCCACGATCATCGACCGGGTCAACGCCGACGAGTGGACGCCCCTGACCAACCTCACCGAGGACCAGGCCAAGTTCCACGTCTACGACTCGCTGCTCTCCGAGTACGCCGCCCTCGGTTTCGAGTACGGCTACTCGGTGGCCCGTCCCGAGGCCCTGGTGCTGTGGGAGGCGCAGTTCGGTGACTTCGTCAACGGGGCGCAGACCGTCATCGACGAGTTCATCTCCGCGGGCCAGACCAAGTGGCGCCAGCAGTCCGGCGTCGTGCTCCTCCTCCCCCACGGCTACGAGGGCCAGGGTCCGGACCACAGCTCGGCGCGCATCGAGCGGTTCCTGACGATGGCCGCCGAGGACGCGATGGTGGTCGCGCAGCCCTCGACCCCCGCGTCGTACTTCCACCTGCTGCGCCGCCACTCGCTCGGCGAGGAGCACCGCCCGCTGGTGGTCTTCACGCCGAAGTCGATGCTCAAGCGCAAGGAGGCCGCCTCGCAGCCCGTTGACTTCACCGGCGAGACGACGTTCCGCCCGTTCATCGGCGACGAGACCGTCGAGGCGGACAAGGTCGAGACGTTGCTGCTCTGCTCGGGTCGCGTCACCTGGGACCTGATGGTCGAGCGCGGCAAGCGCGAGCACGGTGACTCCGTCGCCATCGGCCGGATCGAGCGCCTCTACCCCAACCCGGTGGACGAGATCCGCGCCGAGATCGCGAAGTACCCGAACCTCAAGGTCGTGCGCTGGGTGCAGGACGAGCCGGCCAACATGGGCCCGTGGCCGCACTACCAGCTCACGGTGTGGCCGACGCTGGACGTGACGGTGGAGCCCGTCACCCGACCGGCCTCGGCCTCGCCGTCCGTGGGCACGATCAAGCGGCACGCCGAGGAGCAGAAGTCGCTGCTCGACGCCGCGTTCGAGGCGCCGAGCGCGGCTCCGGGCCGGGACTACTGAGGCTGGGTCGTGTACTTCACCGATCGGGGCATCGAGGAGCTCGAGCGACGCCGGGGTGACGAGGAGGTCACCCTGGCGTGGGTCGCCGACCAGCTGCAGGCCTTCGTGGACCAGCACCCGGAG
>NZ_JBFUKA010000159.1:0-3740 GCF_056401085.1 Nocardioides sp. P4_G4 | reverse complement strand
GCCCTTCGACGAGGTCGCGCCGATCGTGGACACCAGCACCGCCAACGCCCGGCAGCTCGCCTCCCGGGCCCGCCGCAAGGTCCGCGGTGGCGAGTCGGAGCCCGATCGCCGTCGGCAGCAGGAGGTCGTGGCGGCGTTCCTGGAGGCCGCGCGCGAGGGCCGCTTCGAGCGCCTCCTCATCATGCTCGACCCCGACATCGAGCTGCGCGTCGACGCCTTCTCGGTCGGTGCGGCCACCACCCGGCGCCACCTCGGCGCTCCGGCGCTCGAGCCGGTCATGCGTGGTCGCGAGGCGGTCGCCGAGGTGTTCAGCGGCAAGGCCGCCGCGGCCCGGCCGGCGTACGTCGACGGACTCCCCGCCGCCGTGTGGGCGCCCGGCGGCACCACCCGGTCGGCGTGGGTGCTCACCCTCCGCGACGGGGTCATCACCCGGATCGAGATGCTGGGCGACCCCGCGACGCTGGCCGACCTGGACGTCGAGCTCGTCTGAGCCCGGAGCGGACGACCCGTCAGTCGGTGAGCGCTGCGCTCAGCCCGATCTCGACCATCGCGCCGAAGGTCTGCTCGCGCTCCCGCGCGGTGGTCTCCTCACCGGTGACGATGTGGTCGGAGACGGTGCAGATCGCCAGTGCCGTACGACGGTGGGCCGCGGCGATCGTGTAGAGCGCGCTCGCCTCCATCTCGACGGCCAGCACCCCGTGCTCGACCATCGGCGCCATCAGCTCGACGCGGGGCGAGTAGAACGAGTCGCTGGAGAAGACCAGCCCGACGTGGGTCGTCGTCGAGGGCAGTGCGGCGGCGGCCTCGTACGCGCGACGGAGCAGGTGGAAGTCGGCGACCGGGGCGTAGTCGTAGCCGTGGAACCGGTGGGTGTTCATCGAGGAGTCGGTGCAGGCCCCGCTGGCGATGACGACGTCGCGGACCCCCACTGCCTCGGTGAGCGCACCGCACGAGCCGACACGGACGATGGTCTGCACGTCGTACTCGCGGAAGAGCTCGTTCGCATAGATCGCCAGCGACGGCTGGCCCATCCCCGAGCCCTGGACCGAGACGCGGTGGCCGCGCCACGTGCCGGTGTAGCCGTACATGCCGCGGACCTCGGTGTAGCACGCCGCGTCGTCGAGGAAGGTCTCCGCGATCCACCTGGCCCGGAGCGGGTCACCGGGCATGAGGACGACGGGGGCGATGTCCCCGGCTGCGGCTCCGACGTGGGTGCTCATGGCCACGACCCTAGCGACGACGATGCCCCCAGTAGCGTGGCGCGGGTGAACGACGCCGAGCCCCAGCGCAGCCTCCCGCACCTCGCCCTCTCCGCGCATGCGCACAACCGTGTGGGCGAGCGTCGTACCGACGACGCCTGGCTCGACGAGCGGTGGGCCGACCCCGGCACGCGGGTGCTGGTCATCTCCGGCAACCGCCTGCGCCCGGTGGACGGTGACGCCGGCTGGGTGGCACCCCACGAGGCCCCGCCCGGGACCCGGGTGCTGCTCGGACAGCGGGACGGTCAGACCCGGTTCGCCGTGCTGGCCGACCCCGGGGACGTCCCGGGCCACCGCGACGAGTGGGTGCCGCTGCGCGGCATGCTGCCCGCGCTGGTCGCCGACCCGGGGTCTGCGCCCTGGCTCTTCCACGCCGTCGGCCTGGCCGAGTGGCACTGGGTGACCCGGCACTGCCCGCGCTGCGGCTCTGGGCTGGAGTCGCGGCACGCGGGCCACGAGCTCGAGTGCACGGGCTGCGGTCGGCGGCAGTTCCCGCGCACCGACCCGGCCGTCATCATGGCCATCACCCACGGCGCCCCGGGCTCGGCCGAGGAGCGCCTGCTCCTCGGCCACCAGGCCGTGTGGCCCGAGGGCCGCTACTCGACCCTGGCCGGGTTCGTCGAGCCGGGGGAGACGTTCGAGGACGCCGTACGCCGCGAGGTGCTCGAGGAGGTCGGCGTCACCGTCGGCGACGTCGCCTACTTCGGAAACCAGCCCTGGCCGCTGCCGGCGAGCCTGATGATCGGCTTCCGGGGGGTCGCCACCACCACCGACATCGACGTCGACGGCGCCGAGATCACCGAGGCCCGCTGGTTCACCCGCGAGGAGCTCCGCGCGGGCTGCGAGTCGGGGGAGGTGCTCATCCCCGCGGGCATCTCGATCTCGTCCTCGCTGATCGAGGACTGGTACGGCGCCCCGCTGCCCGGGGGCTGGTGAACCGCTCGGCGGGGCTCACGCCAGGGCGGCGAGCTTCTCCTTGACCTGGGCCAGGCTCGGGTTGGTCTGCGCGGAGCCGTCGGCGTAGACCAGGGTCGGGACCGTCTGGTTGCCGTTGTTGGCCTGCTCGACGATCAGCGCGGCGTCGGGCTGCTGCTCGATGTCGACCACCGAATAGGTGATGCCCTCCCGGTCGAGCTGGCTGCGGAGCCGGTGGCAGTAGCCGCACCAGGGGGTGCTGTACATCGTGAAGGTCATGGGTGTCGGTCCTGACGTCTAGGGTTTCCGTGTTCTCTCGCTCCAACCAACCACGCGCAGGAGTTGTTCCACCGCATGCCCGCTCCCACCGACCTCCTGGACGCGCTCGACCCCGAGCAGCGCCGGGTCGCCGAGGCGCTGCGCGGCCCCGTGCGGGTGCTCGCGGGCGCGGGCACGGGCAAGACCCGGGCGATCACCCATCGCATCGCCTACGGCGTCGCGACCGGCCTCTACGTCCCCACCGAGGTCCTCGCGGTCACCTTCACGACCCGGGCGGCCGGTGAGATGCGCGGCCGGCTGCGGGGGCTGGGTGCCGGCGGTGTCCAGGCCCGCACCTTCCACTCCGCCGCCCTGCGCCAGCTGCGCTACTTCTGGCCCCGCGTCCACGGCCACGAGCTGCCGAACCTCATCGAGTCCAAGATCGGCCTCCTGGCGCAGGCCGCGCGCCGCCAGCGGGTCAATGCCGACCAGGCGCTGCTGCGCGACCTCGCCAGCGAGATCGAGTGGGCCAAGGTCAGCAACGTCGGTCCCGACGACTACGCCAGGATCGCCCCGACGCGGGGCCGCTCCGTCTCCAGCCTCGACCCGGAGACCGTGGGGCGGGTCTTCGAGGGCTACGAGGAGGTCAAGCGCGGCCAGGGCCGGATGGACATGGAGGACGTCCTGCTGTTCGCGGCCGGGCTGCTCGCCGAGGAGGAGGCGGTCGCCGCCCAGGTCCGACGGCAGTACAAGTGGCTCGTCGTTGACGAGTTCCAGGACGTCTCGCCCCTCCAGTCGGCCCTGCTCGACCTGTGGCTGGGCGGTCGTGACGAGCTGTGCGTCGTCGGCGACCCCGCGCAGACCATCTACTCCTTCGCGGGGGCCAATGCCGCCTACCTGCGCGACTTCACCACCAAGTTCCCCGACGCGACGTCGGTCGAGCTGGTGCGCAACTATCGCTCCACCCCCGAGGTCGTCGGCGCCGCCAACCGCCTCCTCGCGGGCACGTCGAGCAAGGGTGTCGACCTGGTCGCCCAGCAGCCCAGCGGTGCCCCGGTGCGCTACACCGCACACCCCGACGAGGTGGCCGAGGCCGCCGCGGCCGCCGACCGCATCGCCGCCCTGCGCGCCGCCGGCACCCCCGCCGGGGAGATGGCGGTGCTCTTCCGCATCAACGCCCAGTCCGAGACCTTCGAGGACGCCCTCACCTCCCGGGGCGTCCCGTACGTCGTCCGCGGCGCCGCCCGCTTCTTCGACCGCGCCGAGGTCCGCCAGGCCGTGACCCTGCTGCGCGGCACCGCCCGGGGC
>NZ_JBFUKA010000158.1:0-3918 GCF_056401085.1 Nocardioides sp. P4_G4 | reverse complement strand
GAACTCCGGCCTGCGCCGCATCACGCCCGCCCACACTGCCGTCGAGGACGTGACCGAGCGCTGGCTGGTCGACCTGCTCGGTCTCCCCGGGGGCAGCGCCGTCGGCTTCGTCACCGGCGGGACGATGGCCAACTTCACCTGCCTCGCCGCCGGCCGGGACAGCGTCCTGCGGCACGCGGGGTGGGACGTGGCCGAGCGTGGCCTCGTGGGTGGTCCCGGTGTGCGGGTGCTGGTCGGCCGCGAGCGGCACGACACGGTCGACCTGGCGCTGCGCTACCTCGGGCTCGGTGCCCCCGAGCCGGTGGCCGTCGATCGCGAGGGACGCATCGACCCGGCCGCTCTCGCCACCGCCCTCGCCTCCGGGGACGAGCGCCCCACCGTCGTCGTGCTCCAGGCGGGCAACGTCCACTCGGGCGCGTTCGACCCCTTCGCCGAGGCGATCCCGCTCGCCCACGAGCACGGCGCCTGGGTGCACGTCGACGGCGCCTTCGGCCTGTTCGCTGCCGCGTCGGGCACCCGTCGCCACCTGGTCGTGGGTTTCGAGCAGGCCGACTCCTGGGCCACCGACGCCCACAAGACCCTCAACGTCCCCTACGACTGCGGGCTGGCGATCGTGCGGGACCGGGCTGCGCTCCGGGCCTCCATGGGCATGCACGGCGACTACCTCATCCACGACGAGGCGGGGGAGCCGTTCGACAAGGTGCCCGAGATCAGCCGGCGAGGGCGGGCCTTCCCCGTGTGGGCGGTGCTCCGCGCCCTGGGGCGCGACGGCGTCGCCGACCTCGTCGACCGGCTCTGCACCCACGCGGGCGCGCTGGCCAAGGGGATCGACGACATCGAGGGCGCCGAGGTCCTCAACGACGTGGTCTTCACCCAGGTGTGCGCTGCCTTCGGCGACGACGAGCGCACGCGAGCGGTGGTGCAGGCGATGCTGGACGACGGCACCGCGTGGATGACCGGCTCGCGCTGGCACGACCGTGCGGTCCTCCGGGTGTCGGTCAGCAACTGGTCCACGACCGAGGACGACGTGGGGCGCAGCCTCGCTGCGCTGCGGGGCGCCGCCGGCGGATAGGCTCGCCCGCGTGCGTATCGCCAGATTCACCACCGGAGAAGAGCCCATGTACGGCGTCGTGACCGGGGAGGTCGACGAGTACGGCCAGCCCGCCGACGACACGGTCGTCGTGGCACTCGCCGGCGACCCCCTCTACGTCGGCGTCAAGCTGCTCGACCAGGAGTACAAGCTCGAGGACGTCCGCCTCCTCGCGCCGGTGCTGCCTCGCAGCAAGGTCGTGGGCATCGGTCGCAACTACGCGGCGCACGCCGCCGAGATGGGCAACGACCTGCCGACCGAGCCGTTGATGTTCCTCAAGCCCAACACCAGCGTGGTCGGCCCGGGGGACCCGATCTTCTACCCGCGCCAGACGCAGGACCTGCACTACGAGGGCGAGCTCGCCGTGGTGATCGGTCGCATCTGCCGCGACGTCCCGGCCGAGCAGGCCACCGACGTCATCCACGGCTACACGATCGCCAACGACGTCACCGCCCGGGACCTGCAGAAGAGCGACGTGCAGTTCACCCGCGCCAAGGGCTTCGACTCCTTCTGCCCGCTCGGCCCCTGGATCGAGACCGACCTGGACCCGCAGACGTTCGCGGACGGGGTCCGGATCCAGACCCACGTCAACGGCGACGTCCGCCAGGACGGCAGCACCGCCGACCTGATCTTCGACATCCCGACGCTGATCGCGCACGTGTCCAGCGTCATGACGTTGCTGCCCGGCGACGTCATCCTCACCGGCACCCCCGAGGGTGTCGGTCCCATGGAGGTCGGCGACGAGGTCGAGGTCTCGATCGCCGGCATCGGCACCCTCATCAACAAGGTGGCACAGCGTTGAGCACCCAGACCCCCGTCCGCGTCCGCATGGCCCCGTCCCCGACGGGCAGCCCGCACGTCGGCCTCGCCCGCACCGCTCTCTACAACTGGGCCTTCGCCCGCCACCACCAGCGGCACGGCGCGGGTGGCACGTTCGTGTTCCGGATCGAGGACACGGACAAGGAGCGGAACACGCAGGAGTCCTACGACTCGCTCCTCGACCTCATGCAGTGGCTCGGGCTCGACTGGGACGAGGGCCCGCTGAAGGGCGGTGACTTCGGTCCCTACCGCCAGTCCGAGCGCGGCGACATCTACGCCGACGTGCTCGCCCGGCTGCGGGCCTCGTCGTACACCTATGACTGCTACTGCACGACCGACGAGGTCACCGCGCGCCGCAAGGCCTCCGGCTCCAAGGTCATGGGGTACGACGGCTTCTGCCGCGAGCTGAGCGACGAGCAGGTCGACGCCTTCCGGGCCGACGGCCGCGAGCCTGTCGTCCGGTTCCGGATGCCCGACGGCGAGATCACGTTCACCGACCTGGTGCGCGGCGACATCACCTTCCAGACCGAGTTCGTGCCGGACTACGCGCTGGCCCGCGCCAACGGCGACCCGCTCTACACGCTCACGKCGCCGGTCGACGACGCCACGATGCGGATCACCCACGTCCTGCGCGGCGAGGACCTGCTCTCCAGCACCCCGCGCCAGGTGGCGCTCTTCGAGGCCTTCAAGGCGATCGGGCTGGCCGAGGAGACGCCTCGCTACGGGCACCTGCCCTACGTGATGGGCCAGGGCAACAAGAAGCTCTCCAAGCGCGATCCCGAGGCGCACATGGAGCTCTACCGCGAGCAGGGGTTCCTGCCCGAGGGGCTGCTCAACTACCTCGCCCTGCTCGGCTGGTCCATCGCCGCCGACCGGGACGTGTTCACCCTCGACGAGATGGTCGACGCCTTCGACATCAAGGACGTCAACCCCAACCCCGCGCGCTTCGACCTCAAGAAGGCCGAGGCGATCAACACCTCGCAGCTGCGGCTGCTGGCGCTGGACGAGATCACCGAGCGTTGCCTGCCGTTCCTGGAGAAGGCCGGCGTCCTCGACCCCGCGGACCTGCCCGACCGCCAGCTCCTCGACCAGGCGATGCCGCTGGTGGGCGAGCGCATCAACAAGCTCACCGAGGCCGTCGACATGCTCGGCTTCCTCTTCGTGGACGAGGCGGACTTCACCCGCACCGACACGCTCGACGACGCCGGTCGCGACGTCGTCCGGGCGGCGTACGACGCGCTGTCGGCCATCGAGACCTGGAGCACCGGCGAGATCGACGAGGCGCTGCGCAAGGCCCTGGTCGAGGAGCGTGGCCTCAAGCCGCGCCTGGCGTTCGGTCCGGTGCGGATCGCGGCGACCGGCCGGAAGGTCAGCCCGCCGCTCTTCGAGTCGCTCGAGCTGCTGGGACGCGAGCGCTCGCTGGCCCGGCTGCGCGACGCCATGTCTGCCTGACGGACCCCGGTGTCCGAGCAGGCCCGACCCCAGGAGCTGGGCTACCACCTGATCCACCGCCTCGGTCGCCGCGGGGCGTGGCGCCCGATCCTGGGCGTCGTCCTGCTCACGATCGGCCTCTTCGCCCTCTCGCCGTTCCTGTGGCAGCTGCCGTACGTCGCGTGGCTGCTGGCCACCGGTCGGCCCGTCGGCGCCGGCATGGACCACCTCCTGGACCTCGACCACCCCACACCGGTGGGGCTGGCCTACGTCAACCTGGTGCTGGCCACCGCCATCCCGATCACCTGGCTGCTGACCCGCTGGCTGCACGGGCTGCGGCCGGGCTGGCTCGCCTCGGTGGCCGCGCGGATCCGCTGGCGCTTCCTGCTGGCGTGCGCGGGCATCTCCGTGGTGGCCCTGGTGGCGACCGTCGTGGTCAGCACGTTCGTGCCCCAGCAGGGCGGCACCGAGATCAGCACCGAGCCCAACGCGTTCACGAGCACCACCCGCGACTTCCTGCTCGTGGTGCTGCTGCTGACGCCCCTCCAGGCGGCGGGGGAGGAGTACGCCTTCCGGGG
>NZ_JBFUKA010000157.1:0-4075 GCF_056401085.1 Nocardioides sp. P4_G4 | reverse complement strand
GTGCCGGTCGCTGCGCGCCAGCGAGCTCGGTGACGACACGGCCGCGGGGCTCGGCGTCTCGCGGACCCGCAGCGAGCTGCTCCTCCTCATGGGCGTGGTGCTCGTCGCGGTCGCCGTCGCGGCCGCGGGCCCGATCGCATTCGTGTCGTTCCTGGCCGGGCCCGTCGCGCGCGCCCTCAACGGGGGCCGGACCACGGTCCTCGGCTCCGCGCTGGCCGGCGCCGTCATCGTGGTCGCGGGCGACTACGTGGCCGACTACCTCGTTCCGGACACCAACCTGCCGGTCGGTGTCGTCACCGGCGCCGTCGGCGCGCCGTTCCTGCTCTGGCTGCTCGCGAGCGGTCGTACCGGAAGGAGGGCGGCATGACCGCCACCCCCACTGCCACCGGGACCGCCCGCCTCGCGGCCTCCGGGCTGTCGCTCGGGTACGCCGACCGCGCCGTCGTGCACGACCTCGACCTCCGGATCCCCGACGGCCGGGTCACGGTGATCGTCGGCGCCAACGCCTGCGGCAAGTCGACCCTGCTGCGTGGCCTGGCGCGGCTCCTGCGACCGCAGTCGGGAGCGGTGCTGCTCGACGGCGAGGCGATCCACCGCCGACCGACCAGGCAGGTCGCGCGCGTTCTGGGCCTGCTCCCGCAGAACCCGGTGGCCCCCGAGGGGGTCACCGTCGTGGATCTCGTCGCTCGTGGCCGGCACCCGCACCACGGCACGTTCCGGCGCTGGACCAGCGCGGACGACGAGGCGGTGGCCGAGGCCCTCGCCCTGACCGACACCCTGGGACTGGCTGACCGGGTGGTCGACGAGCTCTCCGGCGGGCAGCGGCAGCGCGTCTGGATCGCCATGGCGCTCGCGCAGGGCACCGACCTGCTGCTCCTCGACGAGCCCACGACGTACCTCGACGTGGCCCACCAGGTGGAGATGCTCGACCTGCTCGCCGAGCTCAACGCCCGCCGCGGCACCACGATCGTGATGGTGCTGCACGACCTCAACCTCTCGGCCCGGTACGCCGACCACCTCGTCGCCCTGCGCGCCGGCCGGGTCGTCGCGGAGGGGACGCCCGGCGAGGTCGTCACCGAGGAGGTCGTCCGCGAGGTCTTCGGGCTCGACAACCGGGTGATCGAGGACCCCGTCTCCCACACCCCGCTCGTGGTCCCCGTGGGTCGCCACCTCCGCGCCACCCCCGCCACCGACACCGACATCGACACCGAGGAGAACCGATGACCCCCGTGCTCGACAGCACCGCGACCTCCGCACTGCCCCTGCTCCTCTGCGAGGTCGAGGTGGCCTCGGTCGAGCGCCTGAGCCCGTCGTTCGTGCGGGTCGAGCTGGGCGGCCCCGCGCTCGCGGAGTACGGCGTCGAGGGGCACCGCTACGACCAGCGCATCAAGCTGGTCCTGCCCGACCCGGTCACCGGGGGGCTCACGTCCGTGGTCGGGGCCGACGAGTCGTGGCTGGCCACGTGGTCCGACCGGCCGGTCGCCGAGCGCGGTCACATGCGCACCTACACGATCCGTGACGTCCGCGGGTCGGGCGAGGGCACCACGATCGTGGTCGACCTCGTGCTCCACCTGGAGGGCGACGCCGTGGGGCCGGGCTCGCTCTGGGCGGCCCGCGCCGTGCCGGGCGACCGCCTGGTGATGATGGCGCCCCGCCGCGGCTTCCCCTTCGGGGGCATCGAGTTCGTCCCCCGCCCGGGTGCCGAGCTGCTGCTCGTGGGCGACGAGACGGCCGTGCCGGCCGTGTGCGCCGTCCTCGAGCAGCTGCCGGGATCGGCCACCGGCGCCGCCTTCATGGAGGTCCCGGAGGCCGGCGACGTGCTCGACGTACGACGCCCCGACGGGGTGTCGGTGACCTGGCTGCCCCGCCACGGCGCCCCGCTCGGGGAGCGGCTGCACGCTGCGGTGGTCGCCCACCTCGGAACCCCGGGGGTCGTGGTCGAGGTCGGGCCCGACGACGTCGATCCCGACCTGTGGGAGACCCCGTCGTACTCCTCCTCGGGCGAGGAGATCGCGGCCTCCAGCGAGGGCGCCGTCCGGGTGCCGGGTCCGGGCCGGGACGGGCTCTACGCCTGGATCGCGGGGGAGTCCGCGGTGGTCACCGGGCTGCGCCGGCACCTGGTCCGCGGGCTCGGGATCGACCGCAGCCAGGTGGCGTTCATGGGCTACTGGCGGCGGGGCGTCGCCATGCGGTCCTGACCCCCCGGGTGGATCAGGCCTTGCGGGTCCAGCGGCGCGAGGCCGCGCGGCGACGCTCGTCGCGGTGGTGGCGGGCGATCAGCTCGATCTCGGTGGTTCCGTACATGGCGTGCTCCTTCGGTGGTCGTGCGGTCGGATGGAGTGGATGAGCTCTGGATGTCAGCGCTGCTGGAGGGTGATGTCGCCGGAGGCGACCTGGGCCCGGACCTCGACGTGGTCCTGGCCCTCGGCGGGCTCGCCGGTGCCGGCGAGGTCGCTGTGGATGCGGCCCGACACCGTCCTGATGTCGGTCCACACGGGGGTACCGGAGGGGATGCCGAGACGGACGTCGCCGCTGGCGCCCTTGACGGTGAAGCGGCCCCGGCGGGCCAGGTCGATCTGGAGGTCGCCACTGCCGGTGGAGAAGGACACGTCCTCGGCGCTCTCGCCGACCCGGACGTCCCCGGAGCCGGTCTTGACCGCCAGGCTGCCGGCCACCGAGTCGACGACGACGTCGCCGCTGCCGGTGGACACCGTCAGCTCAGCCCCCATGCGGCCGACGGCGACGTCGCCGGAGCCGCTCTTGATGCGCCCGGTGTCCCGCAGCTCGACGAACCGGAGGTCGCCGCTGCCGGACTGCACCTCGAGGGGGCCGGTGACCAGCTCGACGGCGAGGTCACCGCTGCCGGTGTTGGCCCAGGTGGCGCCGTACTCGCCCTCGGCCCGGACGTCGGCACTGCCCGTCCGCAGCGCCAGGGCGCTGGCCGTGGGCACGGTGACCGTGACCTGGTAGCGCCGGGTGCCGCCGGTGAGGAAGCCGGTGGTGCGGGGCACCACCACGGCGACCTGTCCGTCGCGCTGCTCGACCACGACCTCCTCGGGGTGGTCCCCGCTGATCGTGACGGTGGTGAGGTCGGTGCTGGTGGCCGTGACGTCGAGGCGGCCCTTGCCGATCTCGACGTACAGCTCGATGGGATCGGGGGTCTCGAAGGTGTGCTCCATGAGTGTCTCCAGGGTGTGCTCGGCCCACGGTCCAGCCTGGGTGCTGGATCGCTGTGGCGCCTGACGGATGTTGCGGACTGTGCGCGGTGGTGTCCGCGCGGTGCTGGTCAGAGCCAGCCGGTCATGCGGCGGTTGCCGCGGTTGCCTCCCTTGAAGGGGTCGTGGCCGAAGAACGGGATGCTCGAGAGGTCGATGTCGACGTTGATCGCCTGATCGGAGGTCGCCGCCCGGATGACCGCGACGAGCCAGGTGTTGAGGCTCTGGCCGCTGGTCGCGGCCTTCTCCTCGGCCCGGGTCTTGATGAACTCGGGGATGCGGAGGGTGATCCGGGCGAGGTCGCCCTCCTCCATCTCGTCGGGACGGGGCGCGGTCGGCGGCGCCGGGGGCGTGGGTACGACCGCGGTGGGGGCGACCTCGACGACGAAGTCCAGCTCGCGACCGGCCAGGCGTACGTCGACGCCACCCTGCGGGAGCTCGGTGCTGATCTCGGCGGCGGCCTGCGAGATGGCCTCCATGATGGCGAGGCGGGCGCTGGCGTCCAGCGCGTAGCTGAGGCGCTCGGCGACCTGGCGGGCCTCGTCGCCACCGGCCTCGGCGGCGGCCAGGAGGTCGCGGCGGAGGTTGTCGACGTACGGCGTGATGTCCATGTGCATCACTATGACATCACTGTGACGTCATGACAAGGGTTTAGTGATGTCAATTGGCGTCGTGGTGCTGTCGTCGTTTCTTGCACGCCCGCCGGGGAGGTTCGGGTCGGGCTCGGGAGACGGCGAACGCGGCTGCCGGGAGGCCGGTCAGCCCCGGTCGGGTGGTGCTGGTGAGCAGGGCTCAGAGGTCGAAGAGCGAGCTCGCCTCCGTGATGTCCACCTCCGGCCTCGGGGTGTGGGTGGCCCCGC
>NZ_JBFUKA010000156.1:0-4293 GCF_056401085.1 Nocardioides sp. P4_G4 | reverse complement strand
GTCGAGCAGGGCCGGCAGCGAGCCGATGTTGTGGGTGCCGAAGACGACGTCGACGTACGGCGCCTTCGCGGTGATGGTGGAGCGGTCCTTCTGGGCGAGGCAGCCACCGACGGCGATCTGCATGTCGGGGTTGGCGGCCTTGATCGGCGCCAGGTGCGACAGGTTGCCGTAGAGCTTGTTGTCGGCGTTCTCGCGGACCGCGCAGGTGTTGAAGACGACGACGTCGGCCTGCTCGCCGGCCGGGCTCGCGATGTACCCCGCGTCCTCCAGCAGCCCGGTGAGGCGCTCGGAGTCGTGGACGTTCATCTGGCACCCGTAGGTGCGGACCTCGTAGGTGCGAGCGGCGGTCTCAGGCGTGGCAGTCATGACCGGTCAAGGGTACGGCGGGCGCTCTGGGCCGGGGAATCGCGATTCACCTCCGAGGGCCGTGCCCCGCTGCTAGCGTCCGCCTCCGCGCTGGCCGAGCGGCTGGCGCAAGGTCGAGGGGGACCCGAACCGTGTCACGCACCGCGCCAGTACTGCTATCGCTGACCTGCGCCGTCGGCCTGCTCGCGGGCGTCTCCGCGCCCGCCACGGCGGAGCCCGGCCCTGGGGCCATCGCCCCCTGCCAGGGCAGGATGCCGACCATCGTCTCGGACCGCCGGGTCGTGACCGGCACGCCCGGCGACGACGTCATCGTGGTGAGGGGCAGGCGTGCCGAGGTCGTCAGTGGTGACGGCGACGACAGGATCTGCGTGCGCGGGCCTGGCGGCCAGACGGCCGTGTCCCCAGGCAACGGCGATGACCGTGTCCGGGTCGAGGTCCGCACCCTGGTCGTCGCCGAGCTCTACTCGGGAACCGACACCTACCGGGGCGGGCCGGGCACGGACTACGTGGAGTCGGGAGCGCGCGGTGAGCGCAACACGGACCGGATCTCGCTCGGCGGGGGGGACGACATGCTCGTCCTGGCCCACGCCGTCGACCATCGCGGAGCCGTGATGAGGGGCGGCGCAGGTCGCGACGAGCTGGGGGTCGACACGCGGGGCGGGTCGCTGCTGGTGAACGCCGCGAGTGAGCGCGCCACGCTGGACGGCCGCGCGCATGCCCGCTGGCGGTCCTTCGACGCCTACACGGTCTCGTCAGCCGGTCGTCAGACGTTCGTGGGCAGTACGGGCGACGACGACGTCGAGTTCGTCGGACGGGGCGCCGTGGACGCCCGCACCTCGGACGGCGACGACACGGTTCGCCTCGTCGTCCGTCCCGGACCCCTCACCCCGGGTCCCCGCGACCCGTTGGACGAGGACTCACCGACCAGCCGCACGCTCAGGGTGGACACCGGCGCCGGCGAGGACCTGCTGGAGGTGCGCACGCCGGCACCGTTGGTCCACGGCGACCTCGCCACCGGCCGACTGCGGTTCTCCGACGAGGGGGGACCCCTCGGCTCCTTCGGGTTCGTCGCTGTGGAGGGTCTCTCCGTCGCGGCCTCGGACACCTCGACCGCTCGATCCCGCGTGGAGCTCGTCGGGGACGACGGTGACAACGTCCTGCAGGCCAGTGCCTGCGCCGTCGTGCTGCGAGGCGCGGCGGGCGACGACCGGCTGCGCGTGGGCAGCGAACCGCCCACGGAGTACTCGATGACGGCGGGGGCCCCGGACCTCGACTGTGACCCGACGTCCGAGGTGCACGGAGATGCCGGCGACGACGAGCTCGTCAGCCGCGTGGTGGTCCGTGGCTACGACGTCGTCAAGGGTGCGGTCCGCACCAAGACCTACGAGGTCCCGGTCGCCGACCTGCTCGACGGGGGCGAAGGGTTCGACACCGCAGATGCCGGCGCCGGCCAGGACACGTGCGTCGCGGAGACCCGCGTCGCCTGCGAGGCCTGACCTACCCTCGGACCCATGCCGCGCCTGCACGCCTTCGAGCTGCTGCCCGACGAGGAGGGGCGCGACGCCGTGCTGCGCGACTGGCAGGCACTGCGCGACGCGGGCCTGCCGTCCCAGCTCGACCACAAGGGCATGACCAACACCCCGCACGTCACAGTGCTCACCGCCGAGACGCTCGGACCCGAGCACGACGAGGTCGCGCGGTCCCGCCTGGGGGCGTCCCTCCCGGTCGAGTCCCGCGCCTCGGGGATCGCACTGCTCGGCGGCTCGCGGGTGTCCGTGGTCCGGCTGCTCGACGTCCCCGACGCCCTGATGCGTGCCGTGCTCGCGCTGCGCGGCGAGGTACCCCACGCCAAGCACCCGGGATGGCTGCCGCACATGACGCTGGCCCGGCGGCTGCCGCGGGCCGCCGTCCCCACTGCGCTGGAGGCACTCGGCCACGCCGACCTGACCCTGCGCCTCGTCGAGCTGCGCCGCTGGGACCCCGACGCCGGGACGGTCCGCACGCTCTGAGGGTGCGGGCGGCGCGGCTCGGGCCGGCCATGAAGACCTGGGGCCGGACGACGGACGCCGCGAGGGACCACGAGGTCGCTCAGGCCAGGTGACGCCGTGCGACGAGCTCGCCAAGGTCGACGAGCAGGCGCGCCGGCTCGCGCAGGCAGGTCGTCAGGTCGGGCTCGACGTCGAGCAGGGCGTACGCCGCGACGATGCCAGCCGCCGTCAGCTCGGCGTCCGTCAGCCGCCGTCGCCCACACACCGCGACGACGGGCACCCCGGCAGCACCGGCGGCCGAGGCGACCCCGACCGGGGCCTTGCCGCGCAGGCTCTGCGCGTCGAGCGAGCCCTCGCCGGTGACGACGAGGTCGGCCCCCGCCACCCGATCGGCGAAGCCGAGCAGGTCGAGCATCAGGGCAATGCCGGGCCGCAGCTCGGCCCCGAGCGCGGCCACGAGGGCGAAGCCGACGCCCCCTGCCGCACCCGCACCGGGGACGTCGCGACGGTCCGCGCCCGACGAGCGCGCGACCACGTCTGCCCAGTGGCCGAGCGCGCGGTCCAGCACGACCACGTCGTCGGGAGATGCCCCCTTCTGCGGGCCGTAGACGGCCGCGGCGCCGTCGGGGCCGGTGAGCGGGTTGTCGACGTCGCAGGCGACCACCACCCGGGCGTCCGCCAGTCCTGGATGCAACGGGGAGAGGTCCAGGGCCGAGACGTCACGGAGCCCGCCACCCCCGTCCGACACCGCGGGCGAGACGACGGCGCCGAGCGCGGCCAGCATCCCGGCCCCACCGTCGGTGCTGGCGCTGCCGCCGATCCCCACCACGAGCTCACGGCACCCCGCGTCCAGCGCAGCCGCCAACACCTCGCCGAGACCCTGGCTGGAGGCGGCCAGCGGCGCGCGTACCCGACCCGGGAGGCGCACCAGCCCGCAGGCATCGGCCATCTCCACGACCGCGGTGTCCCCGCGTCGGGCGTACGCCGTCTCCACCGGCTCGCCCGTCGGTCCGGCGACGGTGACGGGCACCCGATCGAACCCGGCGGACACCGCTGCGTCGAGCGTGCCGTCACCCCCGTCGGCCACCGGCAGGCACTCGACCTCCGCGTCGGGACGGACCCGTCGCAGGCCGAGCGCGACGGCGTGAGCGACGTCGTACGCCGGGAGCGTGCCCTTGAACTTGTCGGGTGCGACGAGGACGCGCGTCATGCCGCCGGCCGGGCAGTGGAGTTGCGGACGACCAATGCACATTCGGCCGTACGACGCCGCGGCCTGGCCGAGGGCTCCTTGAGTGCCATGAGCAGTGCCTGCTCCCCCATGTCCACCATCGGCAGCCGGACCGTGGTCAGCGACGGCGCGAGGTCTCCTGCGACGGCCACGTCGTCGAAGCCGGTCACCGACATCCGGTCCGGCACCGCAATGCCCCGGTCCCGCAGCACCGAGAGCACCCCGATGGCCATGTCGTCGTTGAGCCCCAGCACGGCAGTCACCTCGGGATGTGTCGCCAGGATCTCCTCGACCGCCTGTGCGCCACCGGCACGGGTGAAGGGCGCCTCGACCAGCGGGACGTCCTCGAAGGCGATCCCGGCCGCAGTGAAGGCGTCCTCGATCCCGGCGAGCCGGTCGGCCACCGTCGTCAACGACCGCATGCCCGAGACGATCGCGATCCGCCGGTGGCCGAGGTCGAGCAGGTGCTGGGCGACGGCCCGGCCCCCACCCCGGTTGTCGGGGAGCACCGCGTCGGCGCTGAGGTGGTGGCGGCCGATGACCGCGACCCGGCCCCCGAACCGGCGATAGCTGGCGAGGTCGGCCTTCGCCGCCGCCTGGTTCGCYGGATCGACGAAGCCCGAGCCCGCCACGATGATCGCGCCGACACGATTGGCGATGAGCGTGCGGATCTGCTGCAGCTCCTGCTGGGGGTCGCGCCCGGTGTGGCAG
>NZ_JBFUKA010000155.1:0-4316 GCF_056401085.1 Nocardioides sp. P4_G4 | reverse complement strand
GGGCATCATCGTCGACGACGGCAAGACGTCTCGGAACCGCCAGCAGATCGGCGCCCTGCTCCACGCCATCGAGGAGAACGGCTTCACGGCCGCCTTCGGTGGCGGTCGTCGCGACGAGGAGAAGGCCCGCGCCAAGGAGCGCGTCTACTCCCACCGCGACGAGTTCGGCCAGTGGGACCCCAAGATGCAGCGGCCTGAGCTGTGGAGCCTCTACAACGGGCGCATCCACGCCGGCGAGCACATGCGGATCTTCCCGCTGTCCAACTGGACCGAGCTCGACATCTGGCACTACATCGACCGCGAGCAGATCGAGATCCCCTCGATCTACTTCGCCCACGAGCGCGAGGTCATCCTCCGCGACGGCATGTGGCTCTCCCTCTCCGACGCCGTCCAGCCCAAGGGCAACGAGACGGTCGAGACCAAGATGGTCCGCTTCCGCACCGTCGGCGACAAGTCGCAGACCGGGTGCGTCGAGTCGACAGCATCGACCACTGCCGAGATCATCGACGAGATCGCCATCGCCCGGGTCACCGAGCGCGGCGCGACCCGCGGTGACGACCGCTTCTCCGAGGCGGCCATGGAAGACCGCAAGAAGGAAGGCTACTTCTGATGAGCCCCGAGATCTCTCCCGTCACCGAGCCCCACGAGGGACGCGCCCCGATGGACCTGCTGCGCTTCGCGACCGCCGGCTCGGTCGACGACGGCAAGTCCACGCTCATCGGCCGGCTCCTGCTCGACTCGAAGGCGATCTTCGAGGACCAGCTCGAGGCCGTCGAGGCCTCCTCGCAGTCCAAGGGCTACGACTACACCGACCTCGCGCTGCTGACCGACGGCCTGCGTTCCGAGCGCGAGCAGGGCATCACCATCGACGTGGCCTACCGCTACTTTGCGACGCCGAGTCGCAAGTTCATCATCGCCGACACCCCCGGGCACATCCAGTACACCCGCAACATGGTCACCGGCGCCTCGACCGCCGACCTGGGCCTGGTGCTGGTCGACGCCCGCCACGGCCTGACCGAGCAGTCGCGCCGGCACGCTGTCCTGCTGTCCCTGCTCCGCGTGCCCCACCTGGTGCTGGCGGTCAACAAGATGGACCTCGTCGACTGGGACGAGGCGGTCTACGAGAAGATCTACAACGAGTTCACCGCGTTCGCGACCAAGCTGAACATCCCGGACCTCGAGGTCATCCCGATCTCGGCGCTCCAGGGAGACAACGTGGTGACACGCAGCGAGAACACGCCCTGGTACCACGGGCCCACGCTGATGCACCACCTCGAGCACGTCCACGTCGCCTCCGACCGCGACCTCCAGGACGTCCGGTTCCCGGTGCAGTACGTCGTGCGCCCCAAGTCGGATGAGTTCCACGACTACCGCGGCTACGCGGGCATGGTCGCCGGCGGCGTGCTGAAGCCCGGCGACGAGGTCGTCGTGCTGCCGAGCGGCATGACCTCCACGATCAAGGGCATCGATCTCTTTAACAAGGAGATCACCGAGGCGTTCCCGCCCATGTCGGTGACTGTGCGCCTCGACGACGACGTCGACGTCTCTCGCGGCGACATGATCGCCCGGGTGAACAACGCGCCCAAGCCCAGCCAGGACATCGACGCGATGATCTGCTGGATGACCAACGAGCCACTTCGTCCGCGGCAGAAGCTCGCCATCAAGCACACCACTCGGACCGCGCGGGCGATGGTCAAGGACATCCAGTACCGACTCGACGTCAACAGCCTGCACCGCGACCAGGACACCAAGGAGCTCGGTCTCAACGAGATCGGCCGCGTCCAGCTGCGCACCACTGTGCCGCTGCTGTGCGACCCGTACTCGAAGAACCGCACCACGGGCTCGTTCATCCYGATCGACGAGGCGACGGGCGTGACCGTGGGCGCCGGAATGATCAACAGCGGCAGCTGACCACTCAGTTAGGTAGGGCCCGCGCAGAGACTCGGGCCCTACCTACGTTCTATGTGCCTGATCTCCACAGACGTCGTCGATCGCGAACAGTTGTCGCCCGAGGACTCGCATCTTTCGCCTCTGCTACGACTGCCAGCCATGCCGGGCGCAGAGCTTCAACACTGAAGTGAGTTCGAAAACGCTCGCGACCAGCGGCGCCCATCGACGCGCGCGTAGGTTTACTAGCTGCGAGCAGGGCAAGTGCTTCACCCATGGCCGAAATGTCACCTGGGGGCACGACGACACCACCCGCGCCGAGAATCCCGCGCAGATCCGAGACGTCCGACGCAATCACCGGGACGCCCATAGCCATAGCGTCGAAGATCTTCGCGGGCAATTGCGCACGTGACGCTCGACTGTCCCGCTGTGGAAGCACTACGGCGTCAGCGGCGACCAGCACTCCCGGCAACTTGTCCATGTCCACAAACGGCAACCGCGCGACCCTGGGCAAACCTGACGCGGTGGGTGATATCTCGGCGTGAGACGCCAACACCAAGTCCCTACGGCCCGAACGAGCCATCGCCTCAACGATGAGATCTACACCCTTGTGCTTCATCACGGTGCCTACAAACATGACAACGACATCTGATTCCGAGAAGCCAAGCTGCTGCCGAACCAGACCTCGATCGTGCTGGCTGGGGTCGAAGAGGTTCTCGTCGCGGGCATGAGGGATGATGCGTCCGCCGAATCTCCCCTGGAGCCAAGTCGTAGAGACAGAGATGGCGTCCGCTCTTGGAATCTGACGTTCGGCCCACCATGTTCGGTAGATGTTGCGCGGGGACGATATCGCTAACGACTGCTTGACCATTCGAGCGGGATAGTCATAGAAGAATGCCATCTCCCAGTCATCGACGTCAGCCACAACCGGCCTCGCCGTGGCACGAGATGCCTTGAGGGCGAGTCCCAAGCTGTCCTGACGTGGCTTGACCGCCACTAGCACGTCACCGTCGACGGAAGACGCCCAATCACGCCGGGTCCCGGCTGGAAGAACACGGATAGGGAACTCGGCGGCACCGGCGAGCGGACTCCAAACGCGCCCTCCGAGTGCCGGGCCGACGATCTCAACCGAGAAGTCTTCTCGGCTCAGCATTGCTAGCACCCATGCCCGCCCTAAGGCATTGTTTGAGACGTCATGGCAAAGGATCGACAATTTATCCACGGACCACGCTCACTTCTCCAATCAGGACTTAACTGACACTCGAACGCTATTTTGCGGCGCCCCTGAAAGTCGCTGCCGCCGTGCACACATCTCTCCTCGCGATGGGCACAAGCATCACCACGCAGAAGCTCAAGACCATGACCGCATACGCCAGGCACAAACTTGCCACCGACCCCAGCTGACCCTGCGCCATCTGGATGGTGGCAACTCCGACTGCCATGATGGCAGCRGCCACCGCTAGTCGAGCCAGCGAAGGCAACAGCAGTTCATGCCAGCCCAGCGAAATACGGCTGCACCCATACGTTCCAGCGATGACGAAGTTGAGAGCAAGCCCAAGGGCGTAGAGCGCCGCAACCGCTTCCAGGCCGAAGTGCGCGGCGAAGAAGAACAGGGGAACAACAGGAAGCCAGACAGCCAATTCACATCTCCAAAGGACAGCCAGCCGGTTCTTCTGAATGAATAGCCAAAAGAACACGTACCCCAGCGCTTGGAATACCCCCCCTACGGCCAGAATTTGCGGCACCTTCCCCACGGCCCGCCACGCGTCTCCGAACAGCAGGGCCACCAACGTGTCACCACCCACGGCCAGCATTGCCAGCGGGGGTATCAACCCGAAGGCCAAGAGCGCCTGAATACGACGGGCCGCATATAGGAGTGCCTCGTCAGTAGTTGACCTCGCCAGAATGGGAACCGCGACTCGTGTCAGCGGGGCAGCCAATTGCACCAAGGGGATGGACGCGAGCTGGAAGGAACGAGAGTACAGCCCTACTCCCGCGGAACCGATCATCTTCCCGACTGCCACCGGGGCCGAGTTCACCGCGACATAGTTGGTTGCCTGAACCCCCAAGGTGATTGCACCGAGGGACACATGCTCGCCGTTGCCTGTTAGCCGCGGACGCGAAGTGGGCCAATACCGACTCGTCCCGACAAGCAGACCGATCAGTGCTGCGGCCGCGACTGTCTGCTGTGCAACCACCGCCCAGTAACCCGCGCCCGCTAGGGCAGCGAGGACGGCTGCAATGAGCCCCACCAGTTGGCTTGACACATCGACGATAGCCAGCGCCCGAAACTTGAGACGCCTGGCCAGCTCAGCCCGAAACTGCGGCGCCAAACCCAGCAGGAGGGCACTCRCTGATAGCCAGCGAGTTACCTGCTCGAGGTCTGGCTCTTCGTACAGGGAAGCAACCAGAGGGGCAGTCAACCAACT
>NZ_JBFUKA010000154.1:0-4343 GCF_056401085.1 Nocardioides sp. P4_G4 | reverse complement strand
AGGTCGCGCTGGTCGCGGGCGGAGCGACCGTCCACTGGGCGCGCGACGCCGCCGAGGCGTGCGCCATCGTCGCTCGCGTCACCCACGACCACGGCGCCGACGAGGTGGTCAAGGTCAAGTCGATGGCGACCGCCGAGATCGGGCTCAACGAGGCGCTCGAGGCCGAGGGCATCGCCGCGTGGGAGACCGACCTGGCCGAGCTCATCGTGCAGCTCGGCGACGACCTGCCCTCGCACATCCTGGTGCCGGCCATCCACCGCAACCGCGCCGAGATCCGCGAGATCTTCCGTCGCCGGATGGCCGACGTCGGGCGGCCCGCCCCCGACGACCTGACCGACGAGCCCGCCGTCCTCGCGGCGGCCGCGCGTGCCCACCTGCGGGAGAAGTTCCTGCGGGCGAAGGTCGCCGTCTCGGGCGCCAACTTCGCCGTCGCCGAGACCGGCACCCTGGTGGTCGTCGAGTCCGAGGGCAACGGCCGGATGTGCCTGACCCTGCCCGAGGTCCTCATCAGCGTCGTCGGCATCGAGAAGGTCGTGCCGACCTGGCGCGACCTCGACCCGCTGCTGCGACTGCTGCCGCGCTCGTCGACCGGCGAGCGGATGAACCCCTACACCTCCACGTGGACCGGCGTCACGCCCGGCGACGGCCCGCAGGAGGTGCACGTCGTCCTGCTGGACAACGGCCGCACCCGCGCGCTCGCCGACGACGTCGGGCGCCAGGCGCTGCGGTGCATCCGCTGCTCGGCCTGCCTCAACGTCTGCCCGGTCTACGAGCGGGTCGGCGGTCACGCCTACGGCTCGGTCTACCCCGGACCGATCGGCGCGATCCTCAACCCGCTGCTGCGCGGAGTCTCGGACGAGCAGACCGCCTCGTTGCCGTACGCGTCGTCCTTGTGCGGCGCCTGCTTCGAGGTCTGCCCGGTCCGCATCGACATCCCGTCCGTGCTCGTCGACCTGCGCGCCCAGGTCGTCGACAGCCACCGCGGCGACGCCGTGCCCAAGGCCGAGGCCGTCGCGATGAAGGCCACCGCGTGGGCCTTCAGCGACGCCCGCCGCCTGCGGTGGGCGCACCGCGCCTCCGGAGGCGCCGGACGCGTGCTCGACCGCCTCGGTCGTACGACGCTCCCCGGCGGTCGCCGGGCGGCCGGCAGGTTGCCGGGTCCCGGTGCCGCCTGGACCTCCGCGCGCGACCTGCCCGCGCCACCCCCGGAGTCGTTCCGCGCCTGGTGGCAGCGCACCGACGGAGGACGACGATGAGCAGCGCCCGCGACGAGATCCTGGCCGCGGTCCGCGCCGCCCTCGACGGGGTGGAGCCCGCCGGCCCGCTGCCGGCCGCCCCGACGGTACGACCGGTTGACGACCTGGTCGGTCTCTTCGTCGAGCGGGTCGAGGACTACCGCGCCGTGGTGACGCGCTGCCGTGCCGACGAGGTGGCGTCCACGGTGGCCGCGGCGCTGGCCGGCGGCCGTGCCGTCGTACCACCGGGGCTCGAACTGGACGTGACGGGCTCGGTGGTCGACGACGACCTGTCCGCCGCCGAGCTGGACGCGCTCGACGCCGTGGTGACGGCCGCGCGGGTCGGCATCGCCGAGACCGGCACCATCGTGCTGGACCACGCACCCGACCAGGGCCGCCGGGCCATCAGCCTGGTGCCCGACCTGCACGTGTGCGTGGTGCGCGCCGACCAGGTGGTCGCCGACGTCCCTGACGCGGTGGCGCTGCTGGACCCGGCGCGCCCCCTGACCTGGATCAGTGGGCCGAGCGCCACCAGCGACATCGAGCTCGACCGGGTCGAGGGCGTCCACGGGCCCCGAACGCTGCACGTCGTGCTGGTGGAGGGACCGGCGGCCCTCACCTGAGGTCGACGGACGCCTCCAGCAGGGCGACGAAGCGCTCCTCCGGCATCGGCGCCCCGGGCAGGTAGCCCTGCGCGAAGTCGACACCCTCGACCCGGACGACCTGCATGATCCGCTCGTCGGAGACGAACTCGGCGACGGTCTGCTTGCCGAGGTCGCGGGCGATGCCCACGATCGAGCGCAGGATCGTGCGGTCGACGTCCGACTCGTGGCAGTGGGAGATGAACTGCCCGTCGATCTTCACGTAGTCGAACAGCAGGTGCTTGAGGTAGGAGAACGAGCCGAACCCGGCCCCGAAGTCGTCGAGGGCGAACTTGCAGCCCAGCGCCGACATCCGCTCCGCGAACTCGCGGGCGCCGACGAGGTCGGCCACGGCCGCCGTCTCGGTGACCTCGAGGATGAGGGCGTCGGGATCGACCTGGTGACGCTCCAGCGACTGCCGGATCGTGTCCTCGATGTCGGCCCGGCCGATCGAGTGCCCGGAGAGGTTGACCTCCAGGCGCAGGTCGGGACGGGTACGTCGCAGGCGGGCGAGCATGGCCACGGAGTGCTCCACGACCCAGGCGTCGACCTGGGGCATGAGGCCCACCGTCTCGGCCACGGGCAGGAAGTGGACGGGAGGCACGATCTCCCCGTCGAGGCGCATCCGGATCAGCACCTCGGCGGCGGTCACGTCGCCGGTGGCGAGCTCGACGATCGGCTGGAGGTGGAGCTCGAACCCGTCGTGGGCCAGGGCGTCCTCGATCCGCGCCTGCCACTCCAGCCGGGCGCCCGACAGGGGCTGGCACGCGCCGCCCTCCTCGAGCGCGGCCGACCGGTCCCGCCCGGCCTCCTTCGCGTCGTACATCACCAGGTCGGCGAGGGCGAGGGCATCGAGCTCGTGGTCGGCGGCGCCCGCGAAGGTCACCACGCCGACGCTGGCCGTCACCCGGCGTCGCGCTCCGTCGAGGCCCGAGGTGTGGTCGCGGATGCGCTGGACCACGGCAGCGGCCACCACGTCGGCCTCGGCGCGGTCGGCCTCGGGGAGCAGGATCGCGAACTCGTCGCCGCCCAGCCGCGCCACGGTGTCGGTGGCCCGCAGCCCTTCGCGCAGCACGGAGGCGACGTCGACGAGCAGGTCGTCCCCGGCGGCGTGGCCCAAGGTGTCGTTGACCTGCTTGAAGTGGTCGAGGTCGAGCAGCAGCAGCGCACCGCGCTGGCCGTAGCGCTGGCAGTGCTCGACGTGCTGCTGCAGCGACTCGTCGAAGGCACGCCGGTTGGGGAGCCCCGTCAGGACGTCGTGGTGGGCGAGGTGCGCGAGGGTGGCCTCGTAGCGACGACGCTCGGACATGTCGAGGACGTTGACCAGCACCAGGTCGTCGTTCGGCTCGTCGTGGGACAGGAGCCGGCCGCTGAGGAGCACGTGGACGATGTCGCCGGAACGGTCCAGGACGTCGAGGTCGGCCTCCACGGCCTCGCCCGCGGCGGCGAGCACCCGGGAGAAGTAGTGCTCGACGGCGTGCGCCTCGCCGAGCGTGGCGAGGTCCGGCAGCCCGGATCCGACCAGGTGGTCGGTGCTCCGGCGGAGCAGCCGTRCCACGGCCTCGTTGGCCCGCACCACCCGACCGCTCCGGTCCAGCGCCAGCACGCCATGCGGCGCATCGGCGATGAGCCGTTCGGTCCGCTCCGTGGCCAGGACCAACGCGGCCTCGCGGGCGCGCTCGGCGCTCACGTCGCGGGCCAGGATCATGGCCCGTCGGCCGGAGTCACCGCCGGGGAGGGCGGTGACGAAGACCTCGTGGTGGGCTCCGGTGGCGGCGGACGACACCTCGGCCGTCCCGGACACCCCGACGAGCGCCCCGTCGACGAGGGGGCCGAGGACGCGCATGTTGTCGGGGTTGGAGACCTCGGCGAGCACGCGGCCCTCCGATTCGCGCAGGCCCTGCCGCATCGCGCCGCCACCGGCGACCAGCCGGATGCGCTGCTCCTCGTCGACCAGGAGCACCGTGGTGTCCGGCAGGTGCTCCACCAGGACCCGCCACTGCGTCTCGGACAGGGCGAGGGCACGCTCGGCCCGGAACGCCTCGGTGACGTCGACGCCGACCCCGAGGTAGCCGGTGACCTCGCCCGCGGCGTCGTGCAGCTCGGTGATCACGAGTCGGACGTAGCGGTGGCCGCCGTCGGCGCGGACGTAGGTCCACACGCGGCTGGGGGCGCCGGCGAGCGCCACGAAGACGTCGAAGCCGGGTTCGACACCCAGCTCGTTCGCCACCTCCGCGACCTCGGCCTCGTCGTGGAAGGTCGCCGGCGTCGCCCGGCCGACCAGGTCGGCGGCAGACCAGCCGAGGAGCTCCTCGGACCCGGTGCTGAAGGAGCGGATCGTCCCGTCGACGTCGGTCGAGATCATGCTGGTCAGGCTGGCCCCGCGCAGGATGTCGTCCCGCTCGGCCGAGGCCTCGGCGACCCGCTGGGTCTCCGTGGCCAGCTGGCGCACGAGCCGGTGCACGAC
>NZ_JBFUKA010000153.1:0-4424 GCF_056401085.1 Nocardioides sp. P4_G4 | reverse complement strand
GCGCAGGGCGAGCGCGTCGTGACGGCCGTGGGCGGCGCCGGCGCCGGCCGTCTGGCTGCCCGGCCCTCGCGTCGGCGCCGCGTGCTCGTGCCCGTCGCCGCGGCCGTGCTGGCCCTCGTGGTGGTCGGCGGTGGGGCCCTGGCGTGGCGGATGGTGGACGGGGGCGACGGCGGGGGCACCCCGGTCGCCGCCGCGACGACCACGTCACGAGACGACGTCGCCCGGGCGACGGTCTTCCTGGTCGGCGAGGACCGCACCGGGTCGGGGGTCGTCTTCGACAAGGGCCGCGGGCTCATCCTCACCAACGCCCACGTCGCCGCCCCGTCCGCGGTGGGCCTCGGAGCGTTCCTGACGGAGTTCGACGACGAGCAGGCACCCAACCCGAAGCGGATCCGCGTCGACGTCTCCGACGGGCTCGACAAGTCCGCAGAGCCCCGCTTCTACGCATCGGTGGTCGCCGTCGACGGCTACCTCGACGTGGCCGTGCTCAAGATTGACACCAAGCTCTCCGGTGCGCCCGCCGAGGCGGAGGACCTCGCCGCCCTGACCGAGGTGTCCCTCGGGAAGTCGGCGGACGTGAAGACCTCCGACCCGATCTCCTTCTTCGGCTACCCGGACGTGGCGGACTCCGTTGCCCCGACCTTCACGACCGGTGTCGTGGCCGGGCCCGTGCAGGACGACCGCCTCGACGAGTTCCGTGCCGTCATCAACACCACGGCCGCGATCTCGCCCGGCAACTCCGGCGGTCCCGCGGTGGACGACTCGGGGGCGGTGGTCGGTGTCGCGACGTGGGAGACCTTCGACCGGAGCGGCGGGGAGGCCTTCTCCCGGATCCGCCCGATCGACCTGGCCCGGCCGGTGATCGACGCCGCGGTCGACGGGGACGCCTACACCTCCCCGTGGACGGTCCCCGGACCCGGATCGGCGAAGGTGAAGAAGATGTCCTACGCCGCTCCCGGGCAGCCGGGGGCGGTGACCGAGGGATGCCGCTCGGCGCGCTCCGGCGCCTCCCCCACCTCGATCGCCGTGGACTACACGGGCTTCCCCGGTGGCGAGCACACGGACGTCGCGGCGGCCTTCTACAGCCAGGACGGCTCCGGCGAGTGGGAGATGGTCGCCGAGTCCGTGACGCCCTGGCCCACGAAGCTGCCACGCGACGGGTGCATGACCCTCACCTTCGACACGGACCTGCCGCCCGGGAGCTACCTCTTCAAGCTCGGGCTCGGGGGCGACCTGCGCACCCTCGTCGACGACGACACGTTCTCGATCGAATGACCACCGTCGCGCAGTCCCTGGCCACCGTCCGGGTCGACCTCCTCGGTCCCGTGCAGGTGCGGGTCGACGACCAGCCCGTGGCCGCGGGAGGTCCCAAGCTCAGGGCGGTCGTGGCGATGCTCGCGCTGGCCGGAGGTCGCATCGTGAGCGTGGACGACCTCCTGGACGGGGTGTGGGGCGAGAACCTGCCGGCCACCGCACGCAACACCCTGCAGTACCACGTCGCGGTGCTCCGCAAGACGCTCACGGCCCACGGTGCCGGCGGCCGGCTGCTGACCCGCGACCCCGGGTACGCCCTGACCGTCGAGACGGACGCGACGCGCTTCGCGGCGCTCGCCACCGCCGGGGCACGGGCGGCCGCCGTCGGCGACCACGAGAAGGCGTCCGAGTCGTACGCTGCGGCCCTCGACGAGTGGCAGGGCCATGCGCTGGCGGACCTGCGCGAGTTCGACTTCGCCGTGGCCAGGGCCGTGGCGCTCGAGGGGCAGCGGCTGACCTGCGCCGAGGCGTGGGCCGATGCCGAGCTGGCGTGCGGACGTGCGGACGCCCTGGTGCCCGCCCTGCACGACCTGGTGACCGAGAACCCCACCCGCGAGCGCCTCTGGGAGCAGCTCATGGTCGCGCTCTACCGCACCGGCCGGCAGGACGCCGCCCTCTCGGCGTACCGCGCCGCCCGCCAGGCCCTCGACCGTGAGCTCGGCGTGGAGCCGTCGGCCCGGCTGGCTGCCGTGCACCACGCGATCCTGTGCCACGACCCGCGCCTCGCCCCGGTGCCGACCATCGAGCCGGAGGGCCGTCCGGTGCGGGCGACGTCGCTCGTCTCGGCCGCCAGCCCGGGTTCACCACCGATGCTGACCGCGCCGGGAGGGGTGAAGGTGGCCCTCGCCGGGGCTCCCGTGGTGCTCGGTCGCCACGACGACTGCGACCTGGTCCTGGCCGACGAGCAGGCCTCCCGTCGCCACGCCCAGGTCGAGGCCGGGGCGGAGGGCTTCGTGCTGGTCGACCTCGGCTCGACGAACGGGACCTACCTCAACGGCGCTGCCGTACGAACGCCCGTCCCGCTCGCCGACGGCGACACCATCGTGGTCGGGCACACGGTCGTGCGCTTCTCCGCCGCGCGCGACCTCACCTGAAGCGGATCGGGACCGACCGCTCGCTGACGTCGACGGTGAAGGGGGTGACCCCGTCCCCGGCCGTCAGCCCGTAGCTCCCCCCGATGCGCAGCGTGCCTCGACGCAGGTCCGCGGGCACCTCGAAGCCGATGTTGATGCCCGGACCGGGGTCGAGGTCCTCGGCCGGGTAGGACTTCCCCTGCGGTGACACGAACCGCACCTCGTCGGGCAGGAACGCCCGCGGGGTGCCCGGTCCCGCTCCACCGGCCACCGAGTACGGGATCGTGTAGGAGAGCCGGACGGAGAGGAAGGCGCGGTCCACCGACGCGGGCCGGAGGCCGTTGACGAAGAACGTGAGCTCGGCGCGCTCCACGTCGACCGCGCGCGGCACCGTCGAGGTCGTCGCCTGCACGTAGGCGAGCGGGATCGAGGTCCGCTCCGTCACGGTGAAGCGGCTGCCCACCTTCACCGCCCGGTCCGGGCGCGCGAGCACCTCGATGTTGTCCTCCCCGGGCGTCCCGTCGAGCAGGGACAGGGTCTGGGTGTAGCCGTCACCCCGCATCATTAGGTCCACGTCCTCGACACCGGCCGGCACGGCCACCACGAACGGCCCGCCCCCCTTCGGCAACCGGCGTACGTCACTTCCCACGGCGACCTTCAGCCCGAGGTCGGTCCAGGGGGTGCACGGCGGGACGCCACAGGCGACGTCGTCGAGCCGGAACCCGATCAGCCGTCCTCCCGCGGGCGACGCCTTCACGGTGCCGGCGTTGCTGATCTGGTCCACCTCGTCAAGACCGGCCAGGCGTACGCCGCCCGAACGGCCCGCCATGACGAAGCGCCCCGCCGCCGGAGCGACCGCGACGTCCTTCGGCACGGTGCCGATCTCGCCACCTTCCGCCTCCGGGGCCTCCGGGGTCGGGGTCGTCGACGACTCCGGGTCCGACGCCTGCGCCGAGGAGCCCTGGGGGTCGGGATCGCCGTCCCCCGTCACCACCACGGCCGCGACCACCGCCGCTCCGACGAGCAGCAGTGCCGCGGCCGACCCGAGGGCCAGACGCCGTCGCAGACCGGGACCGGACGGTCCGGGCGTCGGGGTGCCGGATCCTGCGGCGTGTCCCGCGGCCGGTCCTGCCACCGGCGGGAGGATCGTGGGCAGGTCGTGACCGGCGGGCCGCGGTTCGGCGAGCGTGTCCGCCCCGGGCTCCGGGTCAGGTCGGGTCCCACCGCGCACGGGTGGGGGCTCGGTGACGCCCGGCGGTGCCGCAGCCGGTGGGGCGACCTCCGGCCGGGGTGCCGGCGGCGTCACGGGGGTCGGGGCCTCGACGGGCACCAGGTGCGGTGAGGTGGAGACAGGAAGCAGCTCGGCCCACGACTGCACCACCCAGTCCGCGCGCTCGTCGGACATGCCCCACTCGCGCAGCCGCTCGACCAGCAGCGGACGCACGGCTGCCAGTCCGGGACGACCCACCTCGCGGACCTGCTGGGGGACTCCCTCCTCGGCCGAGACGACCAGGGCGTCGACTGCCGCCTGGTGGTCGTCGACGCGGGCACCGAGCAGGTCGCTGAGCGAGGCACGGAGTCGCGCCGGACTGCTCACGAGGCGCCAGCCGTGGTCCTGCACGACGGCCGCGAGGGCCGCGAGGACCGCCGCTTCGCTCGGCTCCGGCATCGCGCTCTCCCTGTCCAGCTCCTGGGGTGGACGCTCAGGATCCTCACCGCCGATGAGGTCTCGCTGAGGTGCACGACCCGGGCCTGAGCCGTGTCCGGTGAGGCCACTGTGCAGCGCGGAACATCTGACGGCCCGGGGCCGTCCGATCCTCCGTGCTGGCCCTGGGCTGAGCGGGGTCAGGCCACGCGCCGGCCGTGGCAYACTTCGCCGCATGGCTGACAAGGACCTCGACGGCGACGAGCCCTCGCTGGAGCTCCCGTCCTTCGGCTTCGGCCGCAAGAAGCGCACGGAGGCCCAGCTGCCGCCCGAGCCCACCCCCGTGGCCGAGCCGCGGCCCGAGCCCGCCCCGGTGGCCGAGCCGCGGCCCG
>NZ_JBFUKA010000152.1:0-4691 GCF_056401085.1 Nocardioides sp. P4_G4 | reverse complement strand
CGCTGTGGCCCTGGAGGACGTGGGAGAGCCCGGCGGTCAGCATCTGCTGGGGCGAGTTCTTCGTGACGTCCTGCCCGGCCACCCGGATGGTGCCCGAGCGGGGGGTGAGCATCCCGCTGGCGACCTTGAGGACCGTGGACTTGCCGGCGCCGTTGGGGCCGACGAGGCACACCACGGTGGCCGGCGGGACGGTGACGGTGAGACCGCGCAGCACCAGCGCGGCGCGGCCGTAGCCGGCCTCGATGTCGCGGAGCTCGAGCAGCGGCTCGGGGGCGATGTCAGATGCCAAGGTAGGCCTCCAGGACTCGGGGGTCGCTCTGCACGACCGACGGCGGTCCCTCGCAGATCTGGCGACCGCGGTCGAAGACGACGACGTGGTCGGACAGGCTCATGACGAGGTCCATGTTGTGCTCGACGATGAGGAACGTCTTGCCCTCCGCGTTGAGGTCGCGCACCAGGCTGGCGATCCGGTCGATGAGGGCGGGGTTCACGCCGCCCGCGGGCTCGTCGAGCATGATCGTCTCGGGGTCGCCCATCAGCACGCCGGCCAGCTCGAGGAGCTTCTGCTGGCCGTAGGAGATGTCGCGGGCCTCGCTGTGCTCGAGGTGGTCGATGCCCACGCGGGTCAGCAGCTCCCGGGCCCGGTCGACGTCGTCGTCGCTGCGGGCCGGTCTCACCAGGTGGCGCAGGCCGGTCGAGCGGACGGCGACCAGCATGTTCTCCATGACGGTCATCCGCGGGAAGATCCGGCACAGCTGGAAGCTGCGGCCGATCCCGGCCCTGGCGATCTTGTGGGAGGCCTTGCCGGTGATGTCGTCGCCGAGGTAGGTCGCGCGTCCGCTGTCGGGCTTGATCATCCCGGTGACGCAGTTGAAGAACGTGGTCTTGCCCGAGCCGTTGGGGCCGATGAGGGCGTTGACCTTGCCGTGGTGGAACTGCACGCTCGCCCCGTCGACGGCTGTGACGCCGCCGAAGGACTTGGTCAGGCCCTCGGTGGCGAGCCCGATGCGGGTCTCGGTGGCCAGTGCGTCGGTCATCGCTGGGCTCCTTCGGAGAGGCGGTCGGCCGCGTCGTCGTCGGCGGCGGTGGCTTCCTGCCCTGACGCCGTACGACGCTGCTCGGCCAGCTCGCCGGCACTGACCTCGCGGATGGAGGCGGCCTGGGGGCGGAACCGGTTGATGAGCTGGGACACGGCCGGGATGATCCCGTCGGGCATGAAGAGCACGACCAGGCCGAGCAGCAGGCCCATCGCGACGAGGTGGAACTGCGTGTCGCCGTACTGGTTCTTGAAGAACTCCACCGCGTAGCCGACGATCACCGCGCCGAGGAACGGGCCCAAGAGGCTGCGGATGCCCCCGAGCAGGCTCATCAGCACCATGTAGGAGCCGACCAGGATCGAGAACTGGAAGATCGGGTCGAGGAAGCCGAACCACAGGGCGTACAGCCCGCCGCCCAGCGCGGTGAAGAACGCCGAGATCACGAAGGCGACCAGCTTGTAGCTGAAGGTCGGCACGCCGAGCGACTGGGCCTTGTCCTCGTCCTCGCGGATCGCCTTGAGGCCGGTGCCGAAGCGGGACCGGTCGATGCCCCACCAGGCCAGCAATGCCACCGCGAGCAGGGCGGCGTGCAGGTAGAAGAAGCGCTCGTGCTGCTCGGGTCGCAGCACCGACTCGTCGAAGGGTCGCGGGACACGCAGTCCGTTGGACCCGCCGGTGAAGTCGCCCCACGACTGGAAGACCAGCAGCAGGATCAGCACCATCGCGATCGAGACGATCACGAAGGACGCGCCGCGGACGCGGAGGCTGGCGATGCCGATGGGCACGGCGAGCGCCGCGACGACCACGCCGCCGAGGAGCATCGCCACCCACGGGTTGAGGCTGGTGTGGATCACCAGCAGCGCGGTGGCGTAGGCGCCGAGTCCGGAGTAGGCGGCGTGGCCGAGCGAGATGTAGCCGGTGAACCCGCCGACGAAGTTCCACGACGTGGCGAGCACGGCGTAGCTCATGATGACGACGCCCACGGAGAGGATGAACGGGTCCGGGGCCAGGCTCGGGAAGGCCAGCACGGCGGCGGCCAGGAGGACCAGGCCAACGGCCTTGGCCGCGCGGGTGCCGCGGCTGGTGGTGTCAGAAGCGCTGGGCAAGACGACCTCCGAAGAATCCCTGCGGTCGCACCATCAAGGTGGCGAACAACGCGACGTAGAAGAGGGTCTGGGCCCAGGTCGTCCCGAGCGGGATCTGGAGCAGGCTCTGGCCGAGGCCGAGCAGCATGGCCGCGATGGCCGCACCCGGGATGCTGCCCAGTCCGCCGACCACGATGATCGCCATCAGTGGGCCGATCCAGTGCCAGTGGAGCGACGGGTAGATCGTGGAGTCGAGGGCGAGCGCCGTCCCGCCGATGGCCGCGGTGGCCAGACCCAGGCCGAAGCCGTACCCGGCGATCCGGTCGGTGTTGATGCCGATGAGTCGAGCGGCGTCGGGGTGCTGGATCGTGGCCCGCAGGGCCTGCCCGAACTGCGTCTTCTTGAGGATCAGGAAGAGCGCGCCGAGCGAGACCGCTGCCAGCCCGAAGGCGATCAGCTTGACCACCGCGATGTTGGCGCCGAACAGGTCGATGCTCTCGCCGCTGTAGGGCAGCCGGATGCGGCGCTGGGTGCCGCTGAAGACGAAGCCCAGCATCCCCTCGATGACCAGGGCCACCGAGAAGGTCAGCAGCACCGACATCATCGTCAGGGTCGCCGGACGCAGCCGCGAGATGAGCAGCCGCTGCATGAGCACACCGGTGACGAAGAAGAGCGGGACGGTGACCACGAGCGACAGGAGGGGGTCGAGGCCGGTCTCGGTGGTGAAGAACCACGCGAGGTACGCGGCGAGGATGAGGAACGCCGAGTGGGCGATCATCACCACCCGCATCACGCCGAAGTAGAGGGTGAGGCCGGCGGCCAGGAGGGCGTAGAGCCCGCCCAGCAGCACGCCCAGCACCAGGCTCTGGAAGAACAGGGACATCAGGACGCCTTTCGGTGGGTCGGTCGACCGGTCACCAGGTGGGCTTCTCGAGGATGAGGTCCGCCTCGGCGGCCTCCTCGGGCAGCACGATCCGGATCTTCCCGTCGACGTACTGCTGGATGAGGTGGGCGCCCTCGGGGCGGCCCTCCGCGTCCCACGTGAGCGGGCCGACAACGGTGTCGACCTCGTTGTCGCGCAACCAGTCGATGAGCTGCTGCTGGCACTCCGGGTCGGGGTCGGCGCAGCCGACGGCCTCGACCGCGGCGGCCACGACCTGACCGGTCGTCCAGGCGTTGGCCTCGTCCTCGGCCGGCGGGCTGCCGTGCGTCTCGGTGTAGTACTCCACGAACTCGGCGTTGGTGGGGTAGGTCGCGTCCGGGGTGTAGCCGGTGGGGGAGAGGATGCCCTCGGTCTCGTCGCCGATCGCCTCGGGGAACTCCGGGTTGGTGGGCGCGGTGGAGAAGGCGGCCATCTTCGGCTGGTAGCCGAGCTGGCGCAGCGACACGATCATGTTGACCGCGTCCTGGTACTGCGTGCCGCCGACCACGACGTCGGCCTTGCTGTCGGCGATCTTGGCTGCGATCGAGCCGAAGTCGGTGGTGTTGGGCGGGTAGACCTCGTCGACCACGGTCTCGACGCCCATCGCCTCGAGGCGGGTCTTCAGGCCGTACGCCGTGCCCTGCGCGAACGGGTCGTCCATGGCGGCGTACGCGGCGGTCTTCGGCCGCTCGCCCTCGGGCAGCGCCTCGATCGCCTCGGCGAGGTAGTTGTAGTGGTCGTCAGCGACCGCGGGGGCGGCGTAGAAGAGGTTGTCGAAGCCCTGGGTGAAGACCTCCTCGGCGGCGCCCGCGGGCTCCACGAAGAGGAAGCCGTAGTCCTTGGCGACCTGCGCCGCAGGCACGACCAGGCGGGTGGAGAAGGGGCCGAAGACCAGGTCGACGCCGTCCTGGTTGATCAGCTTCTCGTAGTCGGAGGCGACGCGGTCCGCGTTGGACTGGTCGTCGAGGATCGTCAGCTCGACGTCACGGCCCAGCAGGCCGCCGTTCTCGTTGACGTAGTCGGCCCAGGCCTCGTAGCCGCGCTGCACGCCCTTGCCCGGCTCGCTGAAGTCACCGGTGAGCGGCAGGGAGATGCCGATGGTGATCGGCCCGTCGCCGGCCTCGCCCTCGCTGCCCGAGCCGGAGCTCATGCAGCCGCTGAGCGTGAGGCAGGAGGCCAGGGCCAGGGCGCCGAGCCGGTGGGGGGTAGTGACCTTCATGTCGCTCCTCTACGTGAACGTAAGCGCTTTCGTAAGCGCTTTCGGCTACTGTAGGCAGCGCAGGCCGGATGTGGCAAGGGTCACAGCGAATTGAGTGCGGAACAGTCGGGAGGCGGACAGGTGGCGAAGGAACGGCCCACGCTGCGGTTGCAGGACGTCGCCGAGGCGGCCGGTGTCTCGATCGCCACGGCCTCGCGCAGCCTGTCGCGCTCGACGGGCGTCAGTGAGGAGGTCGCCGAGCGGGTGCGCGACGTCGCCCGGCAGATGGGCTACATCGCCAACGTGCACGCCCGCAGCCTGGCCGGTGGAGCTTCGCGCTCGGTCGGCCTGCTCGTGCACGAGATCGGGGACCCCTACTTCACCGAGATCGCCAGCGGGGTGCTGCACGTCGGCGCCCGGGAGGGCCTCACCGTCCAGATCTGCCACAC
>NZ_JBFUKA010000151.1:0-4958 GCF_056401085.1 Nocardioides sp. P4_G4 | reverse complement strand
GGCGAGGTGGCCGCCGGCGAGGCGCACGGCGACGACCCGTCCGGCGACGCCGCTCCCCGCGGCAGCCTCGCGTGGGCCGGGGTCGCCGCCGTCGCCGTCCTCGCCCTCGAGCTGCTGGGCTCCGAGCCCGGTACGCCGCTCCTCGCGGCCGGGGCTGTCGTCGCGCTGGTCCTGGTGGTCGTCTCGCTCCGTCGGCTGCTGCCCCCCGGCACGCTCGTCGGGCGCCGGGGGCTGCCGTCGGTGATCGCCACCCGAGGGCTGCTGAGCGCCTCCTTCTTCTGCGCGGAGGCCTACATCGTCTACGTGCTCCAGGAGCAGTGGGGTCTCTCGCCGGGCCGGGCGGGCATCGCGCTGACCTTCGTCGGCATCACCTGGGCGAGCGCCAGCCAGGCGCAGGCGCGGCTCGGGAGCCGGGTCTCCGACGTCACCGCCATGCGGGTCGGGACCGCGCTCGTGCTCGCCGGGGTCGGTGCGCTCGCCGTGTCCGTGGAGCTGCACCTGCCCGCCCTCGTCACCGGCGCGTCGTACGTCCTGGCGGGTGCGGGCATGGGGTTCGGCTACCCGCGCACCAGCGTGGCGATGCTCGCCGTGTCGAGCGACCGGGATCGCGGCTTCAACTCCTCGGCCCTGACCATCGCCGACTCGCTCGGCGCCGCGCTGGCGCTGTCGGTCTCGGGTGTCGTGTTCGCCGCCTCCGAGCGGGCCGGCACCGACCCGTTCCTGGCGGTGTTCGTGCTGGGTGGCCTGATCGCCGCGCTGGGTGTCGCGGCCGCGACGCGCACCCGGGCCTAGGTCGGGTTGACCGTCATGTCCGGGTCGCCCGTCCGCGCAACTGGCGGCATGCGACAACCATCCGGCTCGGTCCCTTGTCGTACGCCGCCAGTTGCCGCCGCCGCATGTCGTAAGCCGCCTGTTGCCGCCGCCCGACGCCGGCTCGGCGACCCGGCGAGGTCACCCGCGGCCTAGCGACCTCGCAACGGCCCGCCCGAGCGCCCGTGGCCCTCGGCCACGATCTCGGCGACCACGGACAGGGCGATCTCGCCCGGCGCCTTGCCCCCGGTGTCGAGCCCGGCGGGCACGTGCAGCCGGTCGAGGCCCGGCACGCCCTCCTCGGCGAGGTCGGCCAGCAGGCCCTCGGCCCGCCGGCGGCTGGCCATCATCGCGACGTACGACGCCGGCGACGCCAACGCGTCGCGCAGCACCCGGGGCGCGTCGGGGGCGTCGTGGTCGCAGAGCACCACCGCGTCCCCGGCGCGCAGGTCGAGGGCCGCGACGATCGCGACCCCGCGCCCCTCCTCGTCCTCGGCCACCACCACCACCTCGCGGCCGACCGCGGAGGCGATCACCTCGATCGCCGCGGCGATGGGGTTGCGGCTGAGCACGACGATGCGCCCGCGAGCGGCCGGGTCCCCCGACGGGTCGTCGGACCAGGGCTGCTCGCGGGTCGGCACGTCAGACCAGCTCGGGCTCGGTCTTCTCGCGGACCTCGTCCTCGGTGACCCCCGGGGCGAGCTCCACGAGCCTGAGCGCCCGCTCACCGAGGGTGCCCGAGGGGGCGACCTCCCCGGTGGCCGGGTCGATCACGTCGATGACGGCGAGGTCGGTGATGATCCGTTGCACGACACGCTTGCCCGTGTAGGGCAGGTTGCACTCGTCGAGGATCTTCAGCGACCCGTCCTTGGCGGTGTGCTCCATCAGCACGATGACGCGCTTGGCGCCGTGGACCAGGTCCATCGCGCCGCCCATGCCCTTGACCATCTTGCCGGGGATCATCCAGTTGGCGATGTCACCGACGGCGGAGACCTGCATGGCGCCCAGGATGGCGGCGTCGATCTTGCCGCCGCGGATCATCCCGAACGAGGTCGCGGAGTCGAAGAACGACGCCCCACGCCTCAGGGTGACYGTCTCCTTGCCCGCGTTGATCAGGTCGGCGTCGACCGCGTCCTCGGTGGGGTAGGGCCCCACGCCGAGGATGCCGTTCTCCGACTGGAGGACCAGCTCCACGTCGTCGCCGACGTAGTTGGGCACCAGCGTCGGCAGCCCGATGCCCAGGTTGACGTACGAGCCGTCCTGCAGCTCCGAGGCCGCCCGGGCGGCCATCTCCTCACGCGTCCAACCCATGTCAGCCACCCACGTTCTCTTCTTGTACGGCGCTCTCCGCCGGTTGCACGGTCCGCTTCTCGATCCGTTTGTCCGCGGCCTGCTCCGGCGTCAGCGCGACCACGCGCTGCACGTAGACACCGGGGGTGTGGACGTCGTTGGGGTCCAGCTCACCGGGCTCGACGAGCTCCTCCACCTCCGCGATGGTCACCCGCCCGCACATCGCAGCCAGCGGGTTGAAGTTGCGGGCGGAGTCACGGAAGACCAGGTTGCCGTGGCGATCGCCCTTCCAGGCGCGCACCAGGCCGAAGTCGGCCACGATCGCGTGCTCGAGGACGTACTCCTTGTCGCCCTCGGCCGTGGGGAAGACCTGGGTCTGCTTGGCCGGGGAGGCGACGACCACGTTGCCCGCGTCGTCGTACTTCCAGGGCAGGCCGCCCTCGGCCACCTGGGTGCCGACGCCGGTCGCGGTGAAGAAGGCCGGGATGCCGGAGCCGCCGGCCCGCATCCGCTCGGCCAGCGTGCCCTGCGGGGTCAGCTCGACCTCGAGCTCACCGGAGAGGTACTGCCGGGCGAACTCCTTGTTCTCCCCGACGTAGGAGGCCACCATCCGTCGGATCCGCCGGTCCACGAGCAGCCGGCCCAGGCCCCAGTCGTCGACCCCACAGTTGTTGGACACCGCCTCCAGGTCGGTCGTGCCGGCCTCCAGCAGCGCCTCGATCAGCACCGACGGGATGCCGCACAACCCGAACCCGCCGACCGACAACGTGGCGCCGTCGGGGATGTCCGCCACCGCTGCTGCGGCGCTCTCGACGACCTTGTCCATCGACCACTCCTTGTCCTCCCCCGACGATCCTCGCCGGGCTCGCTGAGATGCTAGTCACTCCCGCACGGCCGACCGATGGGTGCCACCCACACACTAGGCTCGCAGACGTGTCCCCAGTCCACGGTGGAGCCCTCGCCGGCAACCGGCGCAGCGACTGGCCCGAGGTCGACCTGCACGTCGTCTCGGGCAAGGGCGGCACGGGCAAGTCGACGGTCGCGGCCGCGCTGGCACTGGCCCTGGCCAGCACCGGCAAGAACGTCCTGCTGTGCGAGGTCGAGGGTCGCCAGGGCATCGCCCGGATGTTCGACGTCGAGCCTTTGCCCTACGAGGAGCGCCGGATCGCCCGCGGCCTGCCGCTGGGCGACGTGGCGCCGGGCGCGGTCAACGCGCTGCACATCGACCCGGAGTCGGCCCTGCTGGAGTACCTCTCGATGTACTACAAGCTCGGCCGCGCCGGGAAGGCGCTCGACCGGTTCGGCATCATCGACTTCGCCACCACCATCGCCCCCGGCGTCCGCGACGTGCTGCTGACCGGCAAGGTCTACGAGGCCGTCCAGCGCAACGCCCGCAACAGGTCCGCCGTGGCGTACGACGCCGTGGTGCTCGACGCCCCGCCCACCGGTCGGATCACCCAGTTCCTCAACGTCAACGGCGAGCTGGCCGGGCTGGCCAAGGTCGGGCCGATCAAGGCGCAGGCCGACACCGTGATGACGCTGTTCCGCTCCCCGCGCACTGTGGTCCACCTCGTCACCGTGCTGGAGGAGATGCCGGTGCAGGAGACCGTCGACGGCCTCGCCCACCTGCGCGAGGCGCGGCTGCCCGTCGGCGGCGTCGTGGTCAACATGGTGCGCCCGCGGGACCTGGGGCCCGCCGACCTCCGGGCGGCGCGTGCCGGCACCCTCGACCGCGAGGCCGTCGCCGCCGACCTCTCCCGCGCCGGCGTCGACGTGTCCCACGACCTGGTCGACTCGCTGCTCGAGGAGGCGCGCGACCATGCGGCCCGGCGGGCGCTGGAGGACTCGCAGCGCGCCGTGGTCGAGGCGCTGGACGTGCCGGCGTACGAGCTGCCCCGGATGCCGGGCGGCATCGACCTCGGCGGTCTCTACGAGCTCGCCGCACGGATGAGGGAGCAGGGACTGGCATGAYCCGCAACCGTCCCCGCGTCGGCCCCCTGGCCGCGACCCCGGAGCGTGCGCCCCGGCTCGACGTCGACGCCCTGCTCGACGACCCCGAGACGGGGATCATCGTGTGCTGCGGCTCGGGCGGCGTCGGCAAGACGACCACCAGCGCAGCCCTGGCCCTGCGCGCCGCCGAGCGGGGGCGCAGGGTCGTGGTGCTGACCATCGACCCGGCCCGTCGCCTCGCGCAGTCGATGGGCATCGAGACCCTGGACAACACCCCGCGGCCCGTAGCGGGCGTGGGTCCCGGCTCCCTCGACGCGATGATGCTCGACRTGAAGCGCACCTTCGACGAGGTGGTGCTCAGCCAGGCCACCCCCGAGAAGGCCCGGGCGATCCTCGACAACCCGTTCTACATCGCCCTGTCGAGCTCGTTCTCGGGCACGCAGGAGTACATGGCGATGGAGAAGCTCGGGCAGGTCCACCGCCAGGCGCAGGCCGACGGCACCTACGACCTGATCGTCGTGGACACCCCGCCCAGCCGGTCCGCGCTGGACTTCCTCGATGCCCCCGAGCGGCTGTCCAGCTTCCTCGACGGCCGGTTCATCCGGCTGCTGCTCGCGCCGGCCAAGGGCCCGGCACGCCTGATGACGGCGGGGCTGGGGCTGGTCACCAACGCGCTCACCAAGATCCTGGGTGCGCAGGTGCTCCGCGACATGCAGACGTTCGTCGCGGCCTTCGACACCCTCTTCGGCGGCTTCCGCCAGCGGGCGCAGCAGACCTTCTCGCTGCTCCAGGCGCCGGGCACGTCGTTCGTCGTGATCGCGGCGCCGGAGCCGGACGCGATGCGCGAGGCGTCGTACTTCGTCGAGCGCCTCACCGAGGACGAGATGCCGCTGGCCGGGCCTGTCTGG
>NZ_JBFUKA010000150.1:0-5283 GCF_056401085.1 Nocardioides sp. P4_G4 | reverse complement strand
GCCGAGCAGCTCTTCGCGCTCCTCGGGACCGAGGTCGGCGAAACGGGCACGGACGGCGGCGACGAAGGTCGCCACCTCACCTCGGGCGTCGGTGGGTGCGGTGGTCATGAGCGGGCCCCCTGGAGCAGGTCGGTGACGGTGGTGGAGAAGTGGGCCCAGTCGTCGCGCTGGGTCTTGAGCTGTTCCCGCCCGACGGGCGTGATGCCGTAGTACTTGCGGTGCGGTCCGCTCTCGGACGGCACGACGTACGACGTCAGGGCGCCCGCGGCGTACAGCCGGCGCAGCGTGCCGTAGACGGAGGCGTCCCCCACGTCGACGAGGCCACCGGCCCGCAGCCTGCGCACGACGTCGTAGCCGTAGCCGTCCTCGTCGTCGACCACSGCGAGCACGGCGAGGTCGAGCACCCCCTTGAGGAGCTGTGTGGTGTCCATGCGGYGACACTAGTGCGGAATGCGCACTAGTGCACGACGCGTCGTTCCGGCGGCGTGTCGCCGTGCGAGGATCCGCACGTGCCTCCTGCGACGAACGCCCCGGTCAAGAAGCTCGGCGTCTGCAACCTCTGCGAGGCCATCTGCGGACTCGAGATCACCCTCGAGGCCGGTGCGGTCACCGGGGTGCGCGGCAACCCCGACGACCCGCTGTCGCGCGGGCACATCTGTCCCAAGGGCGTCGCCATCGCGGACGTGTACGCCGACCCGGACCGGTTGCGCCGGCCGGTGCGGCGCAACCGCGACACCGGCGAGTGGACGGAGATCGGGTGGAGCCAGGCGTTCGACCTCGTCGCCGACGGGCTCGCCACGACCATCAACACCCACGGTCGCGACGCGGTCGGGATCTACCTCGGCAACCCCAACGTCCACAGCCTGGGCTCGATGACCCACGGGACCGCCCTGGTCAAGGCGCTGCGCAGCCGCAACACCTTCAGCGCCACCTCGGTGGACCAGCTCCCCCACCAGCTGCTGGCCCAGCTGATGTTCGGCCACCAGCTGCTGCTCCCMGTCCCCGACATCGACCGCACCGACTACTTCCTCGTCGTGGGCGCCAACCCGATGGCCTCCAACGGGTCCCTCATGACCGCGCCCGACTTCCCCCAGCGCGCCCGCGACCTCAAGCGCCGCGGCGGACACCTCGTCGTGCTCGACCCCCGGCGCACGGAGACGGCGCGGATCGCGACCGAGCACCACTTCGTGCGACCGGGCAGCGACGCCTGGGTCCTGCTCGCCATGCTCCAGGTGCTCTTCGCCGACGGTGTCGCCGTGGCCCCCGGCCACGCGCACGGCCTGGCCGCGGTCGAGGCCGCGGTGGCGGACTTCACGCCCGAGCGGGCGAGCGAGATGAGCGGCGTACCGGCCGACGAGATCCGGCGGATCGCCCGCGAGCTCGGGGCCGCCGAGAGCGCTGTCGCCTACGGACGGGTCGGCGTGTCCACGCACGAGTTCGGCTCCGTGTGCCAGTGGGCCGTCAACCTCCTCAACATCCTCACCGGGAACCTCGACCGCGAGGGCGGGGCGATGTTCACCAGCCCGGCCATCGACATCGTCGGTCGCGGCATCATCGGCCGCGGCCACCACGACGCCTGGCGCTCCCGCGTGCGGGGACTGCCCGAGACGGCGGGCGAGCTGCCGGTGGCGGCGCTCCGCGAGGAGATCGACACCCCGGGCGAGGGCCAGGTGCGGGCGATGCTGACCCTGTCGGGCAACCCGGTGCTCTCCACCCCGGACGGGGCGCGCCTCGACGAGTCGCTCGCCGGGCTCGACTTCATGGCGGCCGTCGACATCTACGTCAACGAGACGACCCGGCACGCCGACGTCATCCTGCCGCCCACGACCGCGCTCGAGCGCGACCACTACGACCTGGTCTTCCAGGCACTGGCCGTGCGCAACACCGCCCGCTTCACCCCGGCCGTGCTCCCGGCCGGCAAGGGGACGCGCCACGACTGGCAGATCTACCGTGCGGTCGCACTGCGCACGCTCGCCCGGCTGGAGCGCCGACCCACGCGCCGCAAGCGCCTCGCCCTGCGGGCCCGGCTCAGCACGAGCCCGACGCGCCTGGTGCAGCTGCTGCTCGTGTCCGGGCGCACCGGCGTCACCATGCGCCGGCTCCGCGCCCGGCCCGCCGGGATGGACCTCGGCCCGCTGCGCCCGGGACTGCTGCCCGCGCGGTTGCAGACCCGCGACCACCGCATCGACCTCGCTCCCTCCCTGGTCCTCGACGACCTGGCCCGGCTGGCCACCGTCCCGGCCCCGGCGCCCGGAGAGCTGCTGCTCATCGGCCGCCGCCACCAGAAGGACTGCAACGCCTGGCTGCACAACGTCGAGCGCCTCACCCGGGGCAAGCCGCGCCACCAGCTCCTCATGCACCCCGACGACCTGGCAGCACGCTCGCTCACCGACGGCGCGACGGTGCGGGTGACCTCGCGAGTCGGCAGCGTCGAGGTGGAGGTGGCCGCCACCGAGGACATCATGCGCGGCGTGGTCAGCCTCCCCCACGGCTACGGCCACGCCCACAACCCCGGGATGCGGGCCGCGGCCCGGGTCGCAGGCGTCTCGATCAACGACCTGACCGACCCCGAGCGCCTGGACGTGTCCGGCAACGCCGCGCTCAGCGGCGTACCGGTGACGGTGTCGGCGTCCGCCTGACCACGTCACTGACGACGACGAACGCCCGGCCGGCCTGTCTCCAGGTCGACCGGGCGTCGTCGTCGTGCGTGCCTCAGGGCGTCAGACGCGCACGCCCTCGAGGATCTCGCGCACCTCGCCCGCCGAGCCCGCCGAGCGGAGACGCTCGACCTGGGCCTGGTCGGTGAAGACGCCCGCGATCTTCTGCAGCAGGGCCAGGTGGTCGTCGCCCGCGCCGGCGATGCCGATCACGAACTCCACGGGCTTRCCGTTCCAGTCGACGCCGTCGGCGTAGCGGACGAACGAGATCGCCGTCCGGTTGATCGCCGACTTCGCCTCGTTGGTGCCGTGCGGGATGGCGAGGCCGTTGCCCATGTGGGTGGAGACCGAGGCCTCCCGCTCGTGCATCGCGTCGACGTACGACGCCTCGACGGCGCCGCTGGCGACCAGGAGCCGGCCGGCCTCGGTGATCGCGTCGTCGCGGGACCTGGCGGTCCCGTTCAGCACGATCGCGTCGTCGGCCARCACGCCGCTCGGGGTGTCGACGACCGACTCCTCGACGGCCGCGCCACCCGACGTGCTGGTCTGGTCGAGCAGCTCGACGATCTCGTCGTAGCGCGGCGAGGCCATGAAGTTGTCCACCGAGACGTGCATCGCCGACGGGGTCCTCTGACGCGCCCGGTCGGTGAGGTCCTGGTGGCTGACCACCAGGTCGTAGCTGTCGTCGAGGTTGGAGATCGCCTTGTTGACGACCGTGACGTCCCCGTGGCCGGCGGCCTGGATCTTCTTGCGGAGCACCGAGGCGCCCATGGCGGACGAGCCCATGCCGGCGTCGCAGGCGAACACGATGGACCGGATCGGACCCGTGTGCGCGTCGGTCGTGGCGCCGGTGAGCATGCCGCTGACCGAGGACTTCTTGCCCTTGTTCGCCTCCATCTGCGCGGTCGCCGCCGCGAGGTCACCCTCGTCCTCGGACCTGTCGAGCTTGAGCAGGAAGGCCGCGACCGCGAAGCTCACCCCGGCCGAGCCGAGCACGGCGAGCGTGACGCCGAGGTAGGACCCGCTGGCGGTCTGTGCATAGACGGCGAAGATCGATCCCGGGGCGGCGGGGGCACGCAGGCCCACGTCGAAGCCGACGTTGATGGCCACACCGGTCATGCCACCCAGGACGGTGGCCAGGATCAGCTTGGGCTTCATGAGGACGTACGGGAAGTAGATCTCGTGGATGCCGCCGAAGAACTGGATGATGGCCGCACCGGGAGCGGTGGCCTTGGCCACCCCCTTGCCGAAGATCGAGATCGCGAGGAGCAGGCCGAGGCCCGGTCCGGGGTTCGCCTCGAGCAGGAAGAGCACCGACTTGCCGGACTCTGCAGCCTCGCTCAGGCCGAGCGGGGTGAGCACGCCGTGGTTGATGGCGTTGTTGAGGAAGAACACCTTGGCGGGCTCGATCACGATCGAGGTGAGCGGGAGCAGGTTGTTGTTGACCAGCGTCTCCACCCCGTTGCCGAGGATCTCCATGAACTTGTTGACGATCGGGGCCACGATCCAGAAGCCGGAGAGCGCCATCGCGAAGGCCACGATGCCGGCCGAGAACATGTTGACGAGCATCTCGAACCCGGCTCGCACCTTGCCCTCCCACAGGGCGTCGAGCTTCATCATCACCCAGGCCGCGAGCGGGCCCATGATCATCGCACCGATGAACATGTGCACCTGACCGAGCGACGCGAAGTCCTCGGCGGGCTTTCCGCTGGCGAGCCAGTCGGCCAGGGCGTCGGCGTTGAAGTTGGCGACCAGCTGGTCGGAGCCGGCGATGGCCCCCATCACGGCGAACCCACCCACGACGGCACCGCGGTCGCCGTACACCATCCGGCCACCGGTGGCGGCGATCAGGATCGGCAGCAGGTAGTGGATGGTCGGGCCGACCATGGTGGCCATCTCGGCGTTGGGCAGCCACCCGACGTCGATGAAGAGCGCGGTGAGCAGGCCCCAAGCGATCAGGGCCGGAATGTTGGGCATGATCATGTTGGACAGGAACGTCCCGAACTTCTGCACGTGGACGCGCGCGCCGCCGCGCGGTGCCGTCTGTGTCGACATGGATTCCTCCGGAAGAGACGAGTGCTGGGCCCTGGGTGACCCCGGTCACAGTCAGGGTCCCCAGTAAACCGCCATTCGGGCACGTTGCCAAGCATTCGGGCCAAAGTGGGTGTGATTTGGTGTGGCTTTCGCCCCGTTATGACCGCTACGGTGGTCTCACCAGGCTCAGACCGACCGTCATCTCACCCGTGGAGGAATCCCGACCATGAAGGCACTGCGCTTCTACGCCCCCGAGGACGTCCGGCTCGAGGACGTGCCCGAGCCCGAGTGCGGGCCCGACGAGATCAAGATCAAGGTCAAGAACTGCTCGACCTGCGGCACGGACGTGAAGATCAAGAAGAACGGCCACGTCAACATCACCCGCGAGACCACCCTGGGCCACGAGGTGGCCGGCGAGATCGTCGAGGTGGGCACCGACGCCCTCGGCGGCTTCTCGGTCGGCGAGCGCGTGCAGTGCATCGCGGCGGTCCCCTGCGGCGAGTGCCACGAGTGTCRCAAGGGCTGGATGGAGGTCTGCCAGAACCAGACGTCCGTCGGCTACCAGTACGACGGTGGCTTCGCGGAGTACATG
>NZ_JBFUKA010000149.1:0-5402 GCF_056401085.1 Nocardioides sp. P4_G4 | reverse complement strand
CCGCCCTGCCCGGCGAATCCCTCTACCCCGTCAAGCGGGCGATCGAGGACGCCCGCACCGGGCTCTCCTCCGGCGACGCCGCCAAGGGCGCCCACCTCCTGGCCAGTGCCCGGGGTCGACTGGCCGAGGCCGACCAGCTCGCCGGCACCGACTCGGTGTCGCGGGACGCGGCGGTGGCCGACACCCTGACCTCGTTCGACGAGCAGGCGACGGAGGCGTCGGAGATGCTGCTCGACGCGTACGCCGCGACCGGCGACGAGCAGCTCATCACCTCGCTGCGGACCTTCACCGCGAGCAGCCTCGACCGGTTGGCCCTCCTGGAGCCGACGATCCCGGAGTCGGCCCGCGACGAGCTCGTCACCGCCGGCAACACCCTCGCCGAGATCGACGCCCGCGCCGCGACCGCCTGCCCGGCGTGCGGCGGCGGGGTCGGCACCCTGCCGCCCTTCCTGCTCTCCGCCGCGATCCCCGGCGAGGACGTCGCCACGGTGCTCAGCACCTCGTCGGCATCGATCATCGACCGCGGGCGCACCGGTCCACCGGCCATCACTGCGACGATCTCGGGGCAGGACGTCGGCGGCATCGTCGTCCCCGAGCTCGACACCACCCTCGGCGGCGCGGCCAGCGGCACCCAAGACGGACCCACCGGGACCGGCACCGGCTCCCCCACCGAGGGGCCGGGCACCGCTGGCGGGACCGGCGGGAACGTGGAGAAGACCGTGAAGGGCACGGTCAAGGGCACCGTGAAGGGGGCGACGGACGGTCCGGTCGACGACGTCACCAAGCTCCTCACCGGCGACGTCCCCACCCTGGTCAACGAGGTGCCCGTCGTGGGTCCGGTCGTGGGACCGGTCGTCGGCGGGGTGCTCGGCGACGTCGGCGGCACGCTCGACCAGACCACCGACTCGCTGCTCGACTGAGCGGCCCTCGACCGCGCCCGGGCGGGTCAGCGGGTCAGCGGAAGACGCTGTCGCGCTCCCGCAGCAGCGTGTAGAGCGTCTGCTGGATCGTCTCGCGCACCTGGTCGGTGACGTCGAAGACCAGCATCGGGTCCTCGGCCTCCGCAGCGTCGTACTCGTCGGTGCGGATCGGCTCCCCGAACTCCAGCAGCCACTTGGAGGGCAGCGGGATCATGCCGAGCGGGCCGAGGAGGGGGAAGAGCGGAGTGATCGGGATGTACGGCACGCCGAGGAGGCGGGCCAGGTTGGGGAGGTTGCCGATCATCGGGTAGATCTCCTCCGCCCCGACGACCGACAGCGGGACGATGGGCACCCCGGTGCGCAGCGCGGCCGACACGAAGCCGCCGCGGCCGAAGCGCTGCAGCTTGTAGCGCTCGCCGAACGGCTTGCCGATGCCCTTGAAGCCCTCGGGCCACACCCCCACCAGCTCGCCACCGGAGAGCATCCGCTCGGCGTCCTCGGTGCAGGCCAGGGTGGCGCCGCTCCTGCGGGCCATCGAGCTCACGACCGGCATCTTGAAGACCAGGTCGGCGCCGAGCGGGCGCAGGAAACGACCCGTGGTGTCGTGGACCGCGACCATGGTCATCAGGCCGTCGACCGGCACGGTGCCGGAGTGGTTGGAGACGACGAGCGCGCCCCCGGAGGCGGGGATGTTCTCGGCACCGCGCACCTCGACGCGGAACCACTTCTCCGCGACGGGGCGCAGGGCGGCCATGAGGAACCGCTCGGTGACCTCGGCGTCGAAGCCGTACTCGTCGACGACGTAGTCGCCCGACAGCCGACGCCGCAGGAAGGCCATGAGCTCGGCCAGCCGCCGCTCCCACTGGTCACCGAAGAGCTCGACCGCCGCGTGCTGGAAGGCGTGCAGCCAGTCGCCCACGGGGATGCCCGCCAGCGGGTGCCGCTCCTCGGTGGTGATCGCGGGGCGCGGTCCCGGAGTGACCTGCTCGGACCCGACCGGGTCGGCGACAGGCACCGGGACGGGCCGGGCGGCCTTGACCGGAGCGGGCCTCGGGGCGACCTTGCGGGGAGTGGGCGCGAGGTTGCGGGCGGCCGCGGAGGGGCGCTGCTTGCCGGTGCCGCGACCGGGTCGACCCGACGTACCGATGGGGACGACGTCGGCACCCTCGGGGCGGGGACGCCCGGCCTCAGCCATCGGTGTCCCCGGACGTCGTGCCGGCCAGGGCCGGCTCGGAGGGGGTGCGCCGCGGGACGCCCAGCGACACACCGAAGTCGGCGAAGGCCGATGCGGTGGTGAAGCGCGGCTCGAAGCCGAGCTCGGTGCGCATCCGCGTGGTGTCCACCCCTCGACCGTAGGTCAGGAAGCCGATCTGCTCGGGCGAGAAGTCCGCCATGCGGGCCCGGCGCAGGGTCGAGCCGAGGCGGCCGACCGCGACCGCCGGGAGGGCGACCGACGGCTTGCCCAGGCGACGGACCGCCTGGGAGAGCATCAGCATGCCGGGGCCGGCGACGTTGAAGGTGCCGGGCGTGCCGGCGTTGACCGCGTGCTTGAGCACGGCGAGCAGGTCGTCCTCGTGGAGGAACTGCAGGCGCGGGTCGAAGCCCAGCACCCGCGGGACGACCGGCAACCGGAAGTAGCTGGTCATCGGGCTGCTCACGTGCGGACCGATCACGTTCGCGGCGCGGATCATCGTCACCGCGACGTCGGGCCGGCGCCGCGCGAAGCCGCGGACGTAGCCCTCGACCTCGTAGACGTCCTTGGCGTAGCCCGAGGAGGGGAGGCGCTTGGGCCCCATCTCCTCGGTGAACATCGCGGGGTCGCGCGAGCTCGCGCCGTACACCGTGGTGGTGGACTTGACGACCACCTGCTCCACGTTGGGCGCCTTCTGGCATGCAGCGAGCAGCTGCATGGTGCCCATGACGTTGAGCTCCTTCATGGTGTTGCGTCCCCCGGCGGAGCCAGGGGTCGCGATCACGCTCATGTGCACGACGGTGTCGACGTCCTCCTTGGCGAGGACCTTGGCGATGACCGGCGTACGGATGTCGGCGCGCACGAAGGAGACGTCGCCGATGTCACCGCGAGGTGGGACGACGTCGACGCCGATGACCCGGTCGATGGACGGGTCGCTGGCGGCCGAGCGCGCGAAGCGCCGACCGATGTCGCGGGAGATCCCCGTGACCAGCACGACCCGTCCCATGACCTACGGCCCCCGGCCTGAGACCTACTTGCCGAGCTTGCGACGCTGGACGCGCGTCTTCTTGAGAAGCTTGCGGTGCTTCTTCTTGGCCATGCGCTTGCGCCGCTTCTTGATGACAGAACCCACAGGGAAACCTTTCGCGTGCGTCGCACGAGCACTCCTGCGCACGTGCGGCGCGCAGGCAGGCGCCCGCGCGACCTGTACAGCCTACTGGCCGTACCGGACGGTGGAGAATCGTGTGGCCTGGCTCGCACCCGACCGGGGCCCGACGAGGGTCGGGAGGACACGCCGGACGACAGTCAGCCGGCGTTGTAGAAGCTCTTGCGGAGGTACTCGTTGACGTCGTCCTCGGTCACGCGGAAGGAGCGTCCGACGCGTACGGCGGGCAGCTCACCGCCGTGGACGAGCCGGTAGACGGTCATCTTGGAGACGCGCATCTTCGCAGCGACCTCGGCGATCGTGAGGAACACGACGTCCGACATGTCGCCGTTGGAGGTGGGGGCCATGGTGCACCGATCCTTCTGTGCCGCACGGCACCGGCTTCCCCGCCGGTGTCACAGTCGTGCCGCTGTCGCCGACAATAGGGCCTTGTGTGACCCGTGGGGAAGGGGTTGCTCATGAAACTTGTGGGACCAACGGCGTGTCGGGTTGATTTCGCCCGGCCTGCCCTGCGGCGGGTGGCCGTCAGGGGTAGGGATCGAGGCCGTGCAGCGGGAAGACCTCGGCGCGGGTGGCCATGATCGCGCGGTCCAGCCAGGTCTCGGGGTCGTAGCCGTCGTTCCAGTCGCGGAAGGCCGGCGTGCGCCCGTCGGTCATCCGGTAGGGCGGGGTGCGGTCGAGCATCTCGGTGACGTACGCCCGCCACTCCGGCGGCGTCTCCGTCTCGGGCGGCAGCGGGTGGCCGCCGACGATGGCCAGCAGGTGCGTCCAGGCACGCGGGACGACGTCGACCAGGGCGTAGCCGCCACCGCCGGTCGCGACCCACCGTCCCTCCGCGACCTCGTGGGCCAGCTCGTGCAGCGCGAGGTACGCCGCCCGCTGCCCGTCGACGCTGAGCATCAGGTGCGCGAGCGGGTCCTCCATGTGCGAGTCGCAGCCGTGCTGCGTCACCAGGATCTCGGGCCTCCACTCGCGCAGCAGCGGCGGCACGACGGCGTGGAAGGCGCGCAACCAGCCCGCATCGGCCGTGCCGGGCGGCAGGGCCACGTTGACCGCGGACCCCTCGGCGCCGGCGCCGCCGGAGTCGGAGGGGAACCCGGTGCCGGGGAAGAGCATCTGGCCGGTCTCGTGCAACGAGATCGTCAGCACCCGCGGGTCGTCGTAGAAGATGCGCTCCACCCCGTCGCCGTGGTGGACGTCGACGTCGACGTAGGCGATGCGCTGGTGGCCCTGGTCGAGCAGGCTCTGGATGCCCACGGCGACGTCGTTGTAGATGCAGAAGCCGGCGGACCGGTCGGTCATCGCGTGGTGCAGGCCGCCGGCGATGCTCGCGCTGTGCAGCGACTCCCCGCTCGCGACCTGGCGGCAGGCCTCCACGGTCGCGCCGACGACGTGCGCCGCGGCCGTGTGCATGTCCGGGAAGACGGGGTCGTCGTCGGTCCCGAGCCCGTGCTCGGGGTCCTCGCCGCCGTCGGTGCCGCAGCGCGTGACGGCCGCGATGAGGCCGCGGTCGTGGACGGTGGCGATCAGGTCGTCGTCGGCGATCGGGGCCTCGACCATGCGCACGTGCTCGAGCACGCCGAGCTCCTCGGCGAGACGCATCGTGAGGTCGACCCGGACCGGGGACATCGGGTGGCCGGGCCCGAAGTCGTACTCCGTCAGGCTCTTGTCGAAGACGACGGACGCGGGACCGGGGCACTCCATGTGACCGACGCTACCGGTAACGCGCCCGTGGGGCGGTAGCCACTCGTGCGGCTCCGGGCGCCGATGGAATTGAACATGTTCAAGAACGGGGCTACGGTGTGGGACATCCACTTTTGAACACGTTCAAGGAGTCGTCATGGACTGGACCGCCGTCACCTACCTCAGCTACCTCGTCGTCACCGTCCCGCTCACCATCTGGGTGGCCCGCACGCTGTCGCGCAACGGTCGGGTCTTCCTCACCGACGTCTTCGGCGAGGACACCGGCCTGGCCGACGCGGTCAACACCCTGCTCGTCGTGGGCTTCTACCTGCTGAACGTCGGGTTCGTGCTGCTCTACCTGCGTACCGGCACCGTCGTGGTCACCCTCACCCAGCTGATCGAGGTCGTCAGCCTCAAGGTCGGCGTGGTGATGGTCGTGCTC
>NZ_JBFUKA010000148.1:0-5416 GCF_056401085.1 Nocardioides sp. P4_G4 | reverse complement strand
CGTCGGGGCCTGCATCCTGGTGGCGCTGATCATCATCGGTGCGGCGGCGTACAAGCCGATCAAGGACTGGTGGGACCTGCGGTCCTACGAGACGGAGTCGATCGACGCCATCGGCGCCCCGGCGTCCGACTGCGGTGAGATCACGACCAAGAAGGCGTCCGGCAACCAGGACCACGTCGAGCCGGGCACTCCGCTGCAGTTCGAGGACTCGCCGCCCGCGTTCGGTCAGCACTACAACGTCTGGGACAGCATCGACCGCAAGCTCTACTCCGCCTCCGACCGGCCCGACGTGGGTGAGCTCGTCCACAACCTCGAGCACGGCTACACGATCCTCTGGTACGACCAGACCGTCGCCGACAGCGACGCGATGATGGACGACCTGCGCGGCATCGCCTCCAAGAAGTCCAGCACCACCAACCTGCGCGACAAGTTCAAGGCCGTGCCGTGGACCGACGAGGACGGCGACCCGTTCCCCTCCGGCCAGCACGTGGCCATGACCCACTGGTCCGTCGGCGGTGCCGACGCGGGCCAGGAGGGCAAGCAGGTGGGCGTGTTCCAGTACTGCTCGGCCCCGAGCGGCGAGGCCCTCGACGAGTTCATGAAGAAGTACCCCTACATGGACTCCCCGGAGCCGACCGTCCTCTGACGGACCTCTCCCCTCAGGTCAGACCGACGTGGCCGTCCTCCTTGAGGGCGGCCACGATCGATTTCACGTCCTGCGCGCGCGCCCGGGTCGTGACGAGCAGGGCGTCGCCCGTGTCCACGACCACGACGTCGTCGAGACCGATGACGGCCACCACCCGGTCGCCGCCCGGCACGACGAGCCCGGTGCTGTCGATCGCCCGGACGCGGTCCCGGTCGCCGAGCACGACGAGGCCGCCGTCCGGGTCCGGCAGCAGCGAGCGCAGCGACGCGAAGTCGCCCACGTCGTCCCAGCCGAACCGACCCGGGACCACGGCCACGCGCCCGGCGGCGGCGGCGGGCTCGGCCACCGCGTGGTCCACCGCGATCCGGGGCAGGGACTCCCAGGACCCGTCGAGCGTTGCGGGGTCGGCCGCGATCGCCCGCAGCGCGGCGGCGAAGGCCGGGTCGCCCTCGGCCAGCAGGTCGAGCAGCACGGTCGGCCGGACGACGAACATGCCGGCGTTCCACCGGTAGCCGCGCTCGACGTAGTCCGCCGCCACGTCGGCGTCGGGCTTCTCGACGAACTCACGGACCACGCGAGCGCCCGGCACCCCGGCGAGCTCCTCGCCCGCGCTGATGTAGCCGAAGCCGGTCGCGGGGTGCGTGGGCTCGATGCCGATGGTCACCAGCCACCCGGCGCGGGCCGCCTCGACGGCGCGCCCGACCACCGTGTGGAAGGCATCGGGGTCGGTGATGACGTGGTCGGCGGCGAACGAGCCCATGACCGCCTCGGGGTCCCGACGCTCCAGCAGCGCGGCCGCCAGCCCGATGGCGGCCATCGAGTCGCGGGCGGACGGCTCCGCCAGCACGGCCTCATCGGGGACGTCGAGCTGGCCGAGGACGGCGTCGCGGTGCGCGCGGCCCGTCACCACGAGGAAGCGGTCCCCCACCAGCGGCACCAGCCGGTCGTGGGTGGCCTGGAGGAGCGTGCGCCCCGACCCCGTCAGGTCGTGGAGGAACTTGGGCGAGGAGGCCCGGGACAGCGGCCAGAGGCGGGTGCCCGCGCCACCGGCGGGGACGACGGCCCAGAAGTGGTCGAGCGGGCTGGTCGACGGCCGGGTCGTCAGGTCAGTCATGGGGCGGAGGCTATGCCACCGACACCCGCAGGGCTCTCTAGGGTGAACGCGTGACCACCTTCGACGCCGTCCTGCGGACCCAGCTGCGCCACGAGCCGGGTCGACCGCTGGTGACCTGGTACGACCACGCCTCCGGCGAGCGGGTCGAGCTGTCGGTGACGACGTACGCCAACTGGGTGGCCAAGGCCGCCAGCCTGCTGGTCGAGGAGGGCGACCTCGAGCGCGGCATGCGACTGCGCGTCGACCTGCCGACGCACTGGCTCGGGCCGGTGTTCCTGGGCGCGGCCTGGACGGTCGGCCTGGTCCTCACCTCCGCGGACGATCCCGACGCGGTCGTGTGCGGTCCCGACACCCTCGAGGCGTGGGCCGGCCGCGGTGACGAGCTCGTCGTGCTCGGGTGCAGCCTGCTCCCGCTAGGCGTGCGCTTCGCCGACGGCGTCCCGGCCGGCGTGCACGACGTCGGCCTGGAGATCTGGTCCCAGCCCGACGCCTTCACGCCCTGGGACCCGCCCACCGGCCCCGACGTCGCCACCGACGGCGCCTACGGCGACCACACCCAGGCGGCGCTCATGGAGTCGGCCGCCGCCGGGAGTCTCCTCACCGACGGCGGCCGTCTCTTCTCGGTGGCGAATCCGGCTTCCCCACCGGGGATCGCCACCTTCACCGAGCCGCTCGTACGCGGCGGCTCGCTGGTCCTCGTCCGACACCCTGACCCGGAGCGGCTCGACGCGACGTACGCCGCGGAACGCGCCACTCACCGGGCCGGACTGCCGGGGGCCTAGCCGGCCAGGTCGAAGCCCTCCGTCCCGCTCCCGAGGTAGCGCGGCGCGGCGACCTTGCCGCTCGTGCCCGTGTAGAGGTAGACGTCGCCCGTGCCGCGCTGGCGCACGATGTAGTCGCCACGCCCCTTGGCCCTGATGTCGCTGACCCCGACGACCCAGTCGAAGCCCGACACGTCGCTGGGCAGGCCCGCGCGGCTGATCTTGCGACCCCCCACCTGCTGGCCGGCCATGATCCCGCTCCCGGTGCCGCCGTAGACCATCAGCGTGCCGTTGGCCTGGGTGCCGAGCAGGTCCGGGAAGCCGTCGCCGGTCACGTCACCGGCCGGGACGAGGGAGATCCCCCCGAAGCCGCTGCCGATCATGGCGGGCCCGGTGAGCTGGCCGGCCCCGTTGCCCCGCCACAGCGACAGGGAGCCGTCGGTGCCGCGGGTGAGCACGTCGCCCGCGCCGTCGCCGTTCCAGTCGCCCGCGTTGAGGATCAGGTCCGCCCCGGCCAGGGAGACACCGGTGTCGATCGGTGCCCCGAGGTCGAAGGTGCCGCGGTTGGGGATCACGACCAGGGAGTTGTCCTTGACGCCGACCAGGTCGGGTGCCGCGTCGCCCACGAGGTTGCCCGCACCGGTCATCGACCGCAGCGAGCGGACGTTCGTGGCGGGGCCGACCGGAGTGCCGAAGGAGCCGTCGCCGCGCGAGGGCAGGATGAAGACCGCACCCTTGCTGCGGCGGGCGACCAGGTCGAGGCGACCGTCGCCGTTGAAGTCCGCGCCACTCGTGATGCGGTTGTAGACCCGCCAGGAGCCGGGGACCGAGGCCCGCGCCCCGAAGCGTCCGTTGCCCTTGCCCTTGAGCAGGGTCAGTCCCTTGGCGTCGCGCAGGAGCAGGTCGACGTTGCCGTCGCCGTTCTGGTCACCCGCACCGATGAACTGCACCGCGTTGCCCATGCCCTTGCCGAGCACGACCCGCTTGAAGCCGCCACGGGAGGCGCCGAGCAGGGCGACGAGCTTGCCCTTGTGCCGGGCCACGAGGTCGTTGCGGCCGTCCTTGTCGAGGTCGCCCACAGCCGTCATCAGCGTGTGGCCACGGGTGGCCTTGATGACCTTGGAGGTGGCCTTGAAGGTGCCGTTGCCCTTGCCGGGACGGATCCGCAGCACGCCCTGCCTGCTGGTGGACACCAGGTCGATCACGCCGTCGCCGGTGACGTCCGGGGTGACCAGGACGTCCTGCTTGTCCTTCCAGCCCTTGGTGGACACCGTCGTCGCCTTGGCGAACGCGGTGAGGCCGCCGGTGGGGATGATGAAGCCGCGACCGTCTCCGGCCCGCCGGACGACGAGGTCCGGGTAGGGCCCGCCCACCAGGTTGGACTGCGGGGCGGGGTCGCCGATCGTCACGGTCGTGGGCACCGGAGCGGGCGGCGGGGTCGGTGTGGGCGCGGGTGCCGGCGTCCCGCCCGCGGCGGCGTACGCCCGGATGGCGGGGATCTTGGCGTAGAGGTACCTGCCGGGGCACGCGGTCGAGCCGGCGTCGCGGTGGCCGTTGATGGCCGCGAAGGTCGAGCGACCGACCTGCTGGGACATCGAGGCCGGGTTGACCCCGCTCAGGCCGAGCTTCCACGCGAACAGCGAGCCGTAGGCCTGGAGCATCACCTCGGGCGGCTGGACGACGTCGAAGTTGCCGATGGCCGACATGGCGAAGGCGTAGTCGTTGTAGTTGAGCGTGTGCGCCCCGACGACGGGCTTGTCGATCCCGCCGTACCGGCCCTCCCAGATCCGGCCGAACCGATCGACGAGGAAGTTGTAGCCGATGTCGCTCCAGCCGCGGGACTTCACGTGGTAGGCGTAGATGCTGCGGATGATGCCCGGCACCTGCGCCTCGGTGTAGTCGTTGGCGTTGACGGTGTGGTGCACGAAGCCGGCGCTGATGGTGCCGTAGCGCAGCGCGCTCTTGTTGCGGATCGACTCGTCGGCGCCCCACTGGGCACGACTGAAGATGGTCGGCTGGGGAGCCTTGCGGGCGGCCTGGAGCTCGATGTCCCCGTCCGTGGTCGTCGCGGTCTCGCCGCCGCGCTCCTCGTAGTCGTCGTCGTACGACGTGTCGCCGGCTGCGGGCTCCTCGGTCTCGGTCGCGTCGGCGCGGCCTGGCTCGACGACGGCCATGGACAGGTCGTCGGGGAGGGTGTCGCTCGCGCGGGCCCTGATCTGGACGGCGTCGACGTCACCCACGATGAGCGGGTCGGTGCCCGGGCGCGAGGTGGCCGCGTCGGGGCTGTCCGCGTCGGGGGCGTGGTCGTCGTGGTACTCCAGGTCGGCCCAGTCGCTCCAGGTGTCCCCCTCGCGGGTGCGCACCATCAGGGCGATCTGGTCGTCGGCGAGGTTCTCGCCGTGCGCCCAGGTGACGCCGACGGCGCCGTAGCCCGTCACGTCCTGCGGCTTGCTGGTCACCCGGCTGCTCGTGACCGACGCACCGACCACGGTGCGGCCGGCCAGGGCGCGGGCACTGCCGGTGGGCGTGGTGAGCGGGACCTCGGTGACGGTGGGCTCCACGACGGCGGTCGGCACGGTGGCCGAGCGCAGCGCGCCGGAGATCACCGCCGGCCCGCCGGCGCCGGTCGCACCGGGGTGCTGGCCGACGATGTCGAGGGAGATCACCCCGGAGGCCGGGGTGAGGACGGCAAGGACGACACCGAGGGCCAGCAGCTGCTGGCAGGCGGTGATGAAACGGGCCTGTACGAGACGCATATTGACTACTCCAGTGCGCGGGGAAGGTCACACGAGACGCAACTTTCACACCAGTCACACGAGTTCGCCAGAGTTCGTGAGTAACTACAATCATGTAATTTCCAGTCGACACGCCGACGACTTCTCGAATTGTCAACTC
>NZ_JBFUKA010000147.1:0-5506 GCF_056401085.1 Nocardioides sp. P4_G4 | reverse complement strand
CGCCTGGCCCGCGGTGACGGCACCCCCGACGGGGTTCCCGCCCGTGCACCCGCCGGCTCCCGGCCAGCAGGCGTCCGACCCGGCCCCGGCGTCGCCGCCCGTTCCCGAGGCAGCCGCCGAGCGTGGTGGCGCAGCCGACGCGGCCACCGGTGGCGAGGGTTCCGTCGCCGGTCCGCAGGGCGGGCTGAGCATGGTCGAGGTGCGACGGCTGTGGCCCGACATCGTCGAGGCGACCAAGATGCGCCGGCGGCTGGCCTGGATGATCCTCATCCAGAACGCCCAGGTCGTCGGGGTCGACGCCCGCACGCTCACCGTCGGGTTCGCCAGCCAGGGCGCCCGCGAGTCGTTCGTCGGTGGCGGGTGCGACGAGATCCTGCGCCAGGCCGCGATCGACGTGGTCGGGGTGGACTGGCGCATCGACGCGATYGTCGACCCGAGCGCCTCAGGAGGTGCCGGCCAGCCGGTCGTCACCCAGTCGGCGGTCTCCTCCGCGCCGTCGGCCCCGCCCGCGCCGTCCGGACCCGACGAGCGCGCCCCCGTGGACACCCCGCCCGACTGGGTGACCGGCGACGCCGCGGAGGCTCCTGCGACGCCCGCGCCCGAGGCACCGCGACCGCCGCAGGACTCCAGYGGCCTCGTCGCCGCGCGGGAGGCCCTCGAGCGGTCCCGGACCGCACCCGCCTCCGACGAGCCCCGGGTCGACCACGCCGCGCTCGCCGACGCCGCGGCCGACCCCGACGACCCCGACGCCGACACCCAGGGCCTCGACAGCACCGCGCTGCTCCAGCAGACCCTGGGGGCCAAGGTCATCGACGAGATCAGGCACACGTGACCACGCAGCTCCCGATCGCGACACCCACGACCCCACGACTCCAGGAGAGACGATGACCCAGAACCCCTTCGAGGCACTCGGCGGCGGCTTCGACATGGGCGCCCTGCTCCAGCAGGCGCAGCAGATGCAGGAGCAGCTGGCCGAGGCCCAGACGCGCCTGGCCGAGCAGACCGTCGACGGCACCGTCGCCGGTGGCGCCGTGACCGTGACGGTCAACGGTGTCGGCGAGCTCGTCGGCCTGACGATCACCGCGGGCCAGTTCGACGGCTCGAACGCCGACGACCTCTCCGACCTGTCCGACATGGTGGTCGCGGCCTACCGAGATGCCAAGTCCCAGGCCGACGCGCTGGCCAGCGACACGCTCGGTCCGCTCGCGGGCGGCCTCGGCGGCGACGACCAGGGCGGGGCGCCCGGCGGCCCGCTCGGCTTCTAGGACCCCCGTTGTACGAAGGCATCGTCCAGGACCTCATCGACGAGCTCGGACGGCTCCCCGGTGTGGGTCCCAAGAGCGCGCAGCGGATCGCGTTCCACCTCCTGCAGGCCGAGCCTGCCGACGTACGCCGCCTCGCGGACGTGCTCATCGAGGTCAAGGCCAAGGTGAAGTTCTGCTCGGTGTGCTTCAACGTCTCCCAGGACGAGCAGTGCCGCATCTGCCGGGACCCACGCCGGGACCCCGCAGTGCTCTGCGTCGTCGAGGAGTACAAGGACGTCGTGGCCATCGAGCGCACCCGGGAGTTCCGCGGCCGCTACCACGTGCTCGGCGGGGCGATCTCGCCCATCGACGGGGTCGGCCCCGACCAGCTGCGCATCCGCGAGCTCATGGTGCGACTGGCCGACGGTGCCATCACCGAGTGCATCCTGGCCACCGACCCCAACCTCGAGGGCGAGGCCACTGCGACCTATCTCACCCGGATGCTCAAGCCCATGGGCTTGCGCGTCACGCGACTCGCGAGTGGACTGCCGGTGGGTGGTGACCTCGAGTACGCCGACGAGGTCACCCTCGGCCGAGCGTTCGCAGGAAGGCGATCAGCAGATGACTGACTACACCAAGACCGACGTGACCGGGGGCGTGATCGACGAGGCACAGTTCGCCTCGCAGATCGCCGCCCAGATCGAGTCGTTCCTCATCGCGGTCCGCGAGGTCGCGCGCGAGGGCAACGGCGCGCAGGCGGTCTCGCTGCTGCTCCTGGAGATCAGCCAGGTGCTGCTCGCCGGGGCCCGGCTCGGCGCCCAGATGGACTTCCAGCCCCGCGAGGAGTACCAGCCCGACGTGGGTCCGGAAGCCGACATCGACGAGCTGCGGCTGCGCCTCGCGCAGATGCTCGACAGCGTCGACACCTACAGCTTCGTCTTCGACCCCTACGTCCCGGAGGTCGTGGTCAGCCAGCTCTCCGACGACCTGGCCTCGATCGTGACCGACCTCGACAACGGCCTGCGCCACTACAAGCGGGGCGACATCGCCGAGGCGTTGTGGTGGTGGCAGTTCTCCTACGTCAACAACTGGGGCAACCTTGCCGGTGCCGCGCTCAACGCCCTGCTGACGGTGGTGGCGCACGACCGCTTCGACACCGACTTCGACGCCGACGCCGAGGCCGTGGCGGTCGCCAACGAGATCCTGGGCGAGGCCGGACCGGGGGCCTGACACGGCGTTGGCCCGGACCCGGTTCCGGGCGCCCGCGCGCGTCGTACGCCTCTCGCGGGCGCCTCGTGCCGCGGCCGTGAGATGCGGCCGGTGACCCCCGCAGTGCCCGCGTAGACTCGGCTCCGCTCGAGCCACCGACCATCGCAGGGGACCAACCGTGGGCATTGTCGTGCAGAAGTACGGCGGCTCCTCGCTCGCCGACGCCGACGCCATCAAGCGGGTCGCCCGGCGCATCGTGGAGAACAAGAAGGCCGGCCACGACGTCGTCGTGGCCGTCTCGGCGATGGGTGACACCACCGACGAGCTGCTCGACCTGGCCGGGCAGGTGAGTCCGCTCCCGCCCGCGCGCGAGATGGACATGCTGCTCACGGCCGGTGAGCGGATCTCGATGGCGCTCGTCGCGATGGCCATCTCCGACCTCGGCTTCACCGCCCGGTCGTTCACCGGGTCCCAGGCGGGCGTCATCACCGACTCGGTGCACGGCAAGGCCAAGATCATCGACATCACCCCGGGCCGCATCACCGGTGCGTTGGAGGAGGGCCACATCGTGATCGTGGCCGGTTTCCAGGGCGTCAGCGCGGACACCAAGGAGATCACCACCCTGGGCCGCGGCGGCACCGACACCACGGCCGTGGCGCTGGCCGCGGCGCTCGAGGCCGACGTCTGCGAGATCTACACCGACGTGGACGGCGTCTTCACCGCAGACCCGCGGATCGTGCCGGCCGCCCGCAAGCTGGACCGGGTCTCCTACGAGGAGATGCTCGAGCTGGCCGCGTGCGGCGCCAAGATCCTGCACCTGCGGTGCGTGGAGTACGGCCGGCGCTACAACATCCCGATCCACGTCCGCTCGTCGTTCAGTCAGAAACAAGGCACCTGGGTCGTCGACGACCCAGGCGATGGAGGCACCATGGAACAGGCGATCATCTCCGGCGTGGCCCACGACACGAGCGAGGCCAAGATCACCGTCGTCGGGGTCCCCGACAAGGTCGGCGAGGCCGCGCGCATCTTCGAGGCGCTGTCCGAGGCCGAGATCAACCTCGACATGATCGTGCAGAACGTGTCGGCCGCCGCGACGAGCCTGACCGACATCTCCTTCACCCTGCCCCGCACCGACGGGCAGGTCGCCATGAACGCGCTGGCCAAGATCCAGGCCGAGGTCGGCTACGACAAGCTGCTCTACGACGACAAGATCGGCAAGGTGTCGCTGATCGGTGCGGGCATGCGCTCGCACCCCGGCATCACCGCCAAGTTCTTCGCCTCGCTCGCCTCCGCCGGGGTCAACATCGAGATGATCTCCACCTCCGAGATCCGCATCTCGGTGGTCGTGGACGAGGCCGACGTCGCCCAGGCGGTCCAGGCGACCCACACGGCGTTCGACCTCGACGCGACCGAGGTCGAGGCGGTCGTCTACGGCGGGACGGGCCGCTGAGGTGGGCATCAACCTCGGCATCGTCGGCGCCACCGGGCAGGTGGGCGTCGCCGTCCGCGAGATCCTCCTCGAGCGTGAGTTCCCCATCGACGAGATCCGCTTCTTCGCCTCCGCCCGCTCGGCCGGCACCGTGCTGCCCTTCGGCGACCGGGAGGTGACCGTCGAGGACGCCTCGACGGCCGACCCGGCGGGCCTCGACATCGCGATCTTCTCGGCCGGCGCCACCACCTCGCGCGCCCTGGCCCCGGCCTTCGCGGCGGCCGGAGTGATCGTCATCGACAACAGCTCGGCGTTCCGCAAGGACCCGGAGATCCCGCTGGTCGTCAGCGAGGTCAACCCCGCGGCCATCGACGCGGTGGTCGCGGCCGGCCAGGGGATCATCGCCAACCCCAACTGCACCACGATGGCCGCCATGCCGGTCCTCAAGCCCCTCCACGACGAGGCGGGGCTGCGGCGCCTCATCGTCTCGTCGTACCAAGCCGTGTCGGGCTCCGGTGTCGCCGGTGTCGACGAGCTGGCGCACGGGATCGCGGCGGCGGGGGACAAGGGCCGTGAGCTGGCCTACGACGGTGAGGCGGTGACCTTCCCCGAGCCGGTCAAGTACGTCGACACCATCGCCTACAACGTGCTGCCGCTGGCCGGCGCGATCGTCGACGACGGCCTCAACGAGACCGACGAGGAGCAGAAGCTCCGCCACGAGTCGCGCAAGATCCTGGGCCTGCCCGACCTCAAGGTCTCCGGCATCTGTGTCCGGGTGCCCGTCTTCACCGGCCACTCGCTGGCGGTCAACGCCGAGTTCGAGCGCTCGTTGACTCCCGCCCGGGCCCGCGAGCTCCTGGCCGACGCCCCGGGCGTCGAGCTGCGCGAGGTGCCGACGCCGTTGTACGCCGCGGGCAAGGACCCGTCGTACGTCGGTCGGCTGCGGCAGGACCCCGGCGTCGACGACGACCGTGGTCTCGCGCTCTTCATCAGCAACGACAACCTGCGCAAGGGTGCTGCCCTCAACACGGTGCAGATCGCCGAGCTGGTGGCCGCGTCGCGCTAGGCGGCTACGGCCGGTCGTCGCCCGCGTCGGCCAGCATCGTGGTGACGCGCCACGACAGTGCGTAGGCGAGCACCGACACGACCGTGACGGCGACCGCGCCCGACCACTCGTCGAGCGAGTCGAGGAGGAACAGCATCGCCACCACGGCCAGCAGCGCGACCGCAAGGAAGCTGGTGCTGCCGGCGTCGCGGTTGCCGAGACCCCGCAGCAGCCAGCCGCCGAGGTAGGTGAGGGCGATGAGGATCGCCAGCATCATGAGCAGCCCGGGGCCGCCGCCGCACGAGGCGGTGCCCGTCGCGACGTCGCACAGGCGCAACGACCCGTAGGTCAGCAGGACCGCGGCCAGGCCGACCACGGCACCGACCAGCAGGACGGCGGGCAGTGCCGGCAGGCTCGGGAAGCGGAGCTCGCGGCGCTCCCGCGGGGGCGCCGGCTCGGGCTCGACGACGCGGGTGTCCACCCGGGTGTCGCTGCCGCTGTCCGCACCGGCCAGCGGCTCCGGGGCGGGCGCGGGCAGGGGCTCGGCGGTCGCGGGCGCTGGCGGGGCCTTGTCTGGCG
>NZ_JBFUKA010000146.1:0-5621 GCF_056401085.1 Nocardioides sp. P4_G4 | reverse complement strand
GGCCGCCTCCGTCGAGCGCGCGAAGCCGCCGAGGAGCATCGCGGTGCCCTCGGCCTCGGCGCGCAGTCCGAGCACCTCCCTGACGTGCGGGTACGGCGCGCGAGGCTCCGCGTGCAGGTCGTCGCCGTCGTCCCAGAGGACGACGAGGCCCAGGTCGTGGACCGGGGCGAAGGCGGCCGAGCGCGTGCCCACCACCACGCGTCGGGCGCCGCGGGAGACCGACAGGAAGGCGCGGTAGCGGGCGGACGGCCCGAGGTCGGCGGTCAGCGTCGCATGCTGGTCGGGGCCGAGGGCGACGTCGAGCGCGGCGCTGACCCGGTCGACGTCGCGCTGGTCGGGGACGCACACGATCGCGCCCCGCCCCCCGGAGCGGGTCGCAGCGACGGCCGCGGCCACCATGGCCGGCCAGTCGTCGCCCGGGGCAGCAGCCCACACGGCACGCGGGGCACCGCCGTCGGCGAGATGGCCCATGAAGGCCGCGCCGTGCGTCACGTGCTGCCACGACTCCCCCGTCGGGGCGACGCCCGGGTCAGGAGCGGGCTCCCACGGCTCGGCCTCGACCTTGGCGTGCCGGGGCGGGACGGCGAGCCGCAGCACGTCGGAGCGGGCGCCTGCGTACCGAGCAGCGACGGCGGCCGTGAGCTCGGCGACGACGGGGCTCAGCACCGGCTCGGCACTGACCACGCGGCGCAGCGGCTGGAGACGGCCGGTGTGGTCGGTCGTCGCGCCCCGGGCCACGACGAAGCCGTCCACGTCCTGCCCGGCGAAGCGGACCTTGACCCGGGCACCCGGCACCGCGGTGGCGGCGAAGGCCTCGGGGACGGCGTAGTCGAAGGTGCGGTCGAGATGGGCCAGCGGCACGTCGACGAGCACGCGGGCGACCGGGTCCACCTCGCTCGGCTCGAACTCCGCGGCCTTGCGGGCCCGGGTGGCCGCCGCGCGCGCCCGGCCGTCGGCCACGGACGCACGGAGGCCGGGCAGCATCTCTGCTGGCCCGGCCTCGTGGTTGGTCATGGTCGGCATTCAATCAACCGGGACCGACACCGGCACCCACGGTCCCCACTGGGTGGGCGAGTCTGTCACTTCGTGACGGTTGCAACCCCCTCCCAGCGGCAGAGTCCCCGCCTGAGCGGGGACTTCGACCGAGGGGGTCAACCCGAGATCAGGCGCCGGCGGCGGCCTTGAGCTTGTCGGCGCGGTCGGTGTGCTCCCAGGTGAACTCGGGCAGCTCGCGGCCGAAGTGGCCGTAGGCCGAGGTCGCGGCGTAGATCGGGCGCAGCAGGTCGAGGTCGCGGATGATCGCGGCCGGGCGGAGGTCGAAGACCTCGAGCACGGCGGCCTGGATCGCCTCGTCCGAGACGACACCGGTCCCGAAGGTCTGGATGAAGACGCCCACCGGGGCGGCCTTGCCGATCGCGTAGGCGACCTGCGCCTCGCAGCGACGCGCCAGCCCGGCGGCCACGACGGTCTTGGCCACCCAGCGCATGGCGTACGCAGCGGAGCGGTCGACCTTGGACGGGTCCTTGCCGGAGAAGGCGCCGCCGCCGTGGCGGGCCATGCCGCCGTAGGTGTCGACGATGATCTTGCGGCCGGTGAGGCCGGCGTCGCCCATCGGGCCRCCGACGACGAACTTGCCGGTCGGGTTGACCAGCAGCCGGTATCCCTCGGACGGGATGTCGAAGCCGGCCAGCACCACGTCGATCACGTGCTGCTTGACGTCGGCCTCGAGGGTGGCGTGGTCGACGTCCTCGGAGTGCTGGGTGGACAGCACGACGGTGTCGATGCGCACCGGGCGGTCCTGGTCGTCGTACTCGATGGTGACCTGGGTCTTGCCGTCCGGGCGCAGGTAGTCGAGCGTCCCGTCCTTGCGGACCTCGGTCAGCCGCTGGGCGAGGCGCTGGGCGATCATGATCGGCAGCGGCATCAGCTCGGGGGTGTCGTCGCAGGCGTAGCCGAACATCAGGCCCTGGTCGCCGGCGCCGCGCTTGTCGAGGTCGTCCTCGGAGGACCCGACGCGGGACTCGTGGCCGCTGTCGACGCCGGCGGCGATGTCGCTGGACTGGGCGCCGATCGCGACCTGCACTCCGCACGTGGCGCCGTCGAAGCCCTTGTCGGAGGAGTCGTAACCGATGTCGAGGATCGCCTTGCGAACCAGGTCGGCGACCGGGGCGTAGGCGTTCGTGCGCACCTCGCCGGCCACGACGACCAGCCCGGTCGTCAGCAGCGTCTCGACCGCGACCCGCAGGTTCTCGCGGTCGGAGTCGTGCTCCATGAGGTAGTCCAGGACCGAGTCGCTGATCCGGTCGGCGATCTTGTCCGGGTGACCCTCGGTCACGGACTCGGAGGTGAAGAGGCGTCCAGCCACAGTCGGTGCTCCTGTCGAGGTGCTCAGGTGTACGAGCCACGATATCGGTGGCCCACTATGCAAGATGCCCGTCTCAGCGGGCGAATCGACTCGCGACCTCGTCCCAGATGACGTGGGCGAGGGCGCTCTTGGTGCCGTGGGGCACGTCGACGGTGCCCCCGTCGGCGGCCAGGATCACCGCTTCGTTGTCGGGACTGCCGAACACGGCGCCCCCGCTGACGTCGTTGACCACGAGCAGGTCGCAGCCCTTGCGGGCCAGCTTGGCCCGCGCCAGGTCGAGGACGTCGCCCGTGTCGTCGCCGGTCTCGGCGGCGAACCCGACGATCACCGCGCCGGGACGCTGCCGCTCGCGCGAGATCTCCTTGAGGATGTCCGGGTTCTGCTCGAGCTCGATCGGCGGCGCGGAGCCGTCGTCGGTCTTCTTGATCTTGGCCTCGCTGACCGCGGTCGGGCGGAAGTCGGCCGGCGCCGCGGCCATCACCACCGCGTCGGCGGAGCCGGCAGCCAGCACGACCTCGTCGCGCAGCTGCGCGGTGGTCTCGACCCGGACGACCTTGACGCCGGCCGGGTCGGCCAGCGCGACGTTGGCGCTGACGAGGGTGACCTCGGCGCCGCGGGCCGCGGCGGCCCGGGCGAGGGCATAGCCCTGGATCCCCGAGGAGCGGTTGCCGAGGAAGCGGACGGGGTCGAGGTACTCGCGGGTGCCGCCGGCGCTCACCACGACGCGTCGACCGGCCAGGTCGGGCGCCGTGACGCCGCGGGCCAGCACCTCGACGGCGAGGTCGAAGATCTCGCCGGGCTCGGGGAGGCGGCCCTTGCCGGTGTCCTTGCCGGTCAGGCGGCCCTCGGCGGGTTCGACGACGACGACACCGCGGCTGCGCAGGGTCGCGACGTTGGCGGCGGTGGCCGGGTGCTCCCACATCTCGGTGTGCATCGCCGGGGCCAGCACCACGGGACACCGCGCGGTGAGCAGGGTGTTGGTGAGCAGGTCGTCGGCCAGCCCGTGGGCCGCACGCGCCATCAGGTCGGCGGTCGCCGGCGCCACCACGACGAGGTCGGCCGACTGTCCGATGCGCACGTGCGGCACCTCGTGGACGTCGGACCACACGTCGGTGGACACCGGCTTGCCCGACAGCGCGGCCCAGGTCGGGGCGCCGACGAACTCGAGGGCGGCGGCGGTCGGGACCACGGTGACGTCGTGGCCGGACTCGGTGAACCGGCGCAGCAGCTCGCACGCCTTGTACGCCGCGATGCCGCCGCCGACCCCGAGGACGACTCGTGGCCGCTTCCCCGCMGGGGAAACGGCCACGTCGTCGTCGAGAGTCTCGCGGACGGAGTCGTCCGGGGAGGTCACGTCACTCCGAGAAGGTCGACGCCTCGGCGCGCGCGGCCGCGGCAGCGGCCTCCTCGGCGGCGAGCTCGGCCGGGTCGACGTCCTCGCAGGTCAGGAGGTCCTCGTTGATCTCGCGGAGCGCGATCGAGAGGGGCTTCTCCTGGACGACGGTGTCGACGAGCGGGCCGACGTACTCCAGCAGGCCCTCGCCGAGCTGGGAGTAGTAGGCGTTGATCTGGCGGGCGCGCTTGGCGCTGTAGAGAACCAGCTTGTACTTGCTGTCGGTCTTGGTGAGCAGGTCGTCGATCGAGGGGTTGGTCACGCCCTCGGCGGCGATGTTGGGGGCAGACACAGCTGGGAGCCTCACAGAGTCGGTTGGTGCAGAAGAGGTACGGGGCGGCCGGTCCTGCGCCGGATCAGTCCTGGGCAGGGTCCGACACGGGGTCGATCCTCATCAAGGTTACCAACTCGTCCGCAGCAGCGTGAACTTCGTGGTTGACCACGGTCACGTCGAACTCCGACTCCGCCGCCAGCTCGTCGCGCGCCGTGGCCAGCCGGCGCTCCCGCTGGGCCTCGGTCTCGGTGCCGCGACCGACGAGGCGGCGGACGAGCTCGTCCCACGACGGCGGCTTGAGGAAGACGAACAGGGCCTCGGGCATGGTCGTGCGGACCTGCCGCGCGCCCTGCAGGTCGATCTCGAGCATCGCGGGGTGGCCGGAGGCCAGGGCCAGCTCGACCGGACCCCGCGGCGTGCCGTAGCGATGGGTGCCGTGGACGGTCGCCCACTCGAGGAGGTCGCCCCGCTCGACCATGGCGTCGAAGTCGTCGTCGGAGACGAACCAGTAGTGGACGCCGTTCTCCTCGCCGGGACGCGGGTCACGCGTCGTGGCCGAGACCGACAGCCAGACCTCGGGGTGGTGGCGGCGCACCTCGGCGGCCACCGTGCCCTTGCCGACGGCCGTGGGGCCGGCGAGCACGATCAGGCGGGACCGGCGCGGCTCGCTCAAGACTCCTCGCGGGGGCCGAACTCACGCTCGAGCGCGGCGACCTGCTTGATGCCCAGTCCCCGGACGCGGCGGCTCTCGGCGATGCCGAGGCGCTCCATCACCTGACGGGCGCGGACCTTGCCGAGGCCGGGCATGGACTGGAGCAGCTCGACGACGCGCATCTTGCCGACGACCTCGTTGTCCTGTCCCTCGCGGACGACGTCCATGAGCGAGGCGCCCGAGTTCTTGAGCCTGTTCTTGACCTCGGCGCGCTCCCGTCGGGAGGCGGCGGCCTTGTCGAGGGCTGCCTGGCGCTGCTCGGGCGTGAGAGGGGGCAAGGCCACGAAACGGGTCCTTCTGGCTGTGGGTCTGGCTGGCCGCGGGCTGGGACAACCCGGTCAATCTAGTCAGAACGACGGACGCCCTGCAATGCGGGGTGGGGCTGGCCGCTACTGGCTCAGCGGCGTCCGGCACACGTCGAGGGCCTGCTGCTCGATGCCGCCCATCGCCTCGATCGTGCCGGCCTCTCCCAGGGCCCGCGCAGCCGACTCCACGGCCTGCCGGGCATCGTCCGGGAGCTCCTGGGGCGTGACCTCCGGGTCGTACGACGCGGGGTCGACGTCGGCGGCATCGAGGGCCTCCTGGAGGTCCTCGAGCCGGGTGACGACCTGGGCCCACTCGTCACGCAGGTCGTCGGGAGCCTGGGCGCGCAGGTCGCGGTAGGCATCCAGGGCCCCGAGGATCGCGCCGGGCTGCTCGCTGGCGGCGATGTCGCTCAGCTCGGCCTGGTGCTCCTCGACGGCCTGGCAGTAGTCCTCCCGCTCGCTGCTGCAGCCGGACGTGAGCGCACCCAGCAGGAGCGGCAGGGCCACGACCGCGGCGAGGCGCCTCACGCGTCGCCGAGCGCGGCGACCGCGTCGTTGCCGCGCCGAGCGGC
>NZ_JBFUKA010000145.1:0-5774 GCF_056401085.1 Nocardioides sp. P4_G4 | reverse complement strand
ACCCAGGGCCTGGACCACACCGAGGTCTACCCGCTCCTCATGTTCGCGGTCTTCGGGATGTTGCTCTTCCCGGCCGCCAACGACCTGCTGACCATRTTCGTCGGCCTCGAGGTCCTCTCCCTCCCGCTCTACCTGCTGTGCGGCCTGGCCCGTCGGCGCCGGCTGCTGAGCCAGGAGGCCGCCCTCAAGTACTTCCTGCTCGGCGCCTTCTCCAGCGGCTTCTTCCTCTACGGCGTCGCGCTGGTCTACGGCTACGCCGGATCGATGCAGTTCGCCGCGATCAACGAGGCGGTCCGCAACGACACCGGAAACAGCGCCCTGCTGCTCATCGGCATCGGCATGCTGTCGGTCGGGCTGTTCTTCAAGGTCGGTGCCGCGCCCTTCCAGGCGTGGACCCCGGACGTCTACCAGGGCGCCCCGACGCCGGTCACGGCCTTCATGGCCGCTGGCACCAAGGTCGCGGCGTTCGGCGCGATGCTGCGGCTCTTCTACGTCGCCTTCGGCGCGGACCGCTGGTCGTGGCAGCCGATGATGTGGGTCATCGCGATCCTCACCATGCTGCTCGGCGCGGTGCTGGCCGTCACCCAGACCGACATGAAGCGGATGCTGGCCTACTCCTCGGTCGCCCACACGGGCTTCCTGCTCACCGGAGTCCTCGGCGTCCAGCAGACCTCGGCCCTGGCCGACGGCGAGCTGACCGCCCTGCAGGCGGTGCTCTTCTACCTGGCCACCTACGGCTTCGCGGTGCTCGGCGCCTTCGCTGTGGTCAGCCTGGTCCGGGACTCGGGTGGTGAGGCCACAGCGCTGTCGCGCTGGGCCGGGCTGGGCAAGGAGTCGCCGATCGTGGCGGGCGTCTTCGCCTTCTTCCTGCTGGCCATGGCGGGCATCCCGCTGACCTCCGGCTTCGTCGGCAAGCTCGCGGTGTTCTCGGTGGCCCTGGCGGCCGGGGCGTGGCCCGTCGTGGTCGTGGCCGTGCTGGCGAGCATCATCGCCGCCTTCTTCTACATCCGGGTCATCAAGGCGATGTACTTCGACGAGCCGGTCGGGGACGGTCCCACCGTCGTCTACCCGAGCGTGCTGACGGCGACGACCATCGCGCTGGGCGCCGCCGCGACCCTGATGCTGGGCATCCTGCCGGGCCCGCTGCTCGACCTGGCAGGCCTTGCGGGACAATTCATCAGGTGAGCACCCCTTCCGCGCCGGCGCTGGCGCTCCCCGTCGTCGACGAGGCCCTGGCCAGTCGCCTCTCCGCACGGCTCGAGGTCGTCGAGGAGATGCTGATCGGGCACACCCGCGCGCGGACGGCGTACGTCTCGGACGCCGCCGGTCACCTGATGCGCTCGGGCGGCAAGCGCTTCCGCCCGCTGCTCGTGCTGCTGGCCGCCGAGACGGGGGAGACCCCCGACGCCGACGAGGTGCTGGCGGCGGCCTGCGTGGTGGAGCTGACCCACGTCGCGTCGCTCTACCACGACGACGTGATGGACGAGGCGGACATGCGCCGCGGCTCCGACACCGCCAACGCTCGCTGGGACAACCACGTCGCGATCCTCACCGGTGACTTCCTGTTCGGGAAGTCCTCCGAGGTGACCGCGCAGCTCGGTCYCGAGGCCGTGCTCATCCAGTCGCGCACCTTCACCGAGCTCGTCGAGGGGCAGATCCTCGAGACCGTCGAGCCGGGCCCCGACGAGGACCCGCTCGCCCACTACCTCGAGGTTGTCGCCGGCAAGACCGGCTCCCTCATCGCCACCGCCGCCGAGTACGGCGCCATGTTCGGCGGTGCGTCCGCCGAGGTGCGCGCCGCGCTGCGTGGGTACGGCGAGATCGTGGGCGCCGCCTTCCAGCTCTCCGACGACATCCTCGACATCGCGTCCGAGTCGGACGAGTCGGGCAAGACCCCCGGCACCGACCTGCGCGAGGGYGTRCCGACCCTGCCGGTCCTGATGGCGCGGGCCTCCACCGACCCGGCCGACTCCCGGCTGCTCGAGCTGCTCGATGCCGACCTGACCGACGACGACCTGCACGCCGAGGCCCTCGACCTGCTGCGCAAGCACCCTGCCATGGAGCAGGCGCGGGGATACGTGCTCGCGGAGTCCGAGCGGGCCAAGGCCCTCCTCACCGCGCTCGAGCCCGGCTCGGTGCGGACCGCGCTGGAGTCGTTCGCCGACATCGTCGCCAACCGCACCTCCTGACGCCCGGCTGTCCGCGAGCGGGGTTTCCCGACGCGGCTCCGCTCAGCAGGCGCTGGCCGCGGCCACCAGCCGCAGCTGGCGGCGGCGGTGGTTGATGGCCTCGACGGTGAAGATCATCAGCGCGATCCAGACCAGGCCGAAGCCGAGCCAGCGCCCGGGCGGCATGGCCTCCTGGAACACCAGCACGCCGAGCGCGAACTGGATGACCGGCGCGAGGTACTGCAGCAGCCCCAGCACGACCAGCGGCACCCGGATCGCCGCGGCGCCGAAGCACAGCAGCGGGATCGCGGTGACCACGCCGGTCGTGGTGAAGAGCAGCGCGTGCCCCAGTCCCTCCGAGCCCATGCTCGAGTGGCCGGAGAGGACCAGCCAGGCGACGTACGCACCCGCGACGGGGGCCAGGACGGCGGTCTCGACGGTCAGGCTGACGACGGCGTCGACGCCGGCCTGCTTCTTGGCCAGCCCGTAGGAGCCGAACGAGAAGGCCAGCACCAGCGCGACGTACGGCAGGCGGCCGTAGTCGACGGTGAGCACGACGACGGCCAGCCCGGCGATGCCGACGGCCACCCACTGCAGCCGACGCAGGCGCTCGCCGAGGATGAAGACCCCCATCAGGACGGTGACCAGCGGGTTGATGAAGTAGCCCAGCGACGTCTCGATCACCCGGCCGTTGTTGACGCCCCAGATGTACGCCGCCCAGTTGACCGAGACGACGACTGCGGCGAAGGACAACAGGCGGAAGGCCCGGCGGTCGCGGACCACGGCCACGACGGCGGTGGTCTGCCGCAGGGCCACCACGGCCAGCGTCATCGTCACCGCGGACCACAGCACCCGGTGGGCGAGGATCTCGACGGCACCGGCCGGCTCCAGCAAAGGCCAGTAGAGCGGGAAGGCTCCCCAGAGGGAGTAGGCGGCCACCCCCAGGAGAAGGCCGCGACGAGATTCCTGCACGGGGCCGAGGCTAGTCGTGCGATGACCTAGGATTCGGCTGGTCTCGAAACAACACCGAACCGTCCAAGGGGGACACATCATGCGGAACTTCCGCACCGTGGCAGCAGGCATGCTGGCCGCGCTCGTCGGCCTGGGAGCCGTCGTCGCCGGCCCGACCGTCGCGAGCAACGCCGAGCAGTCCAAGGCCCAGCGCGTCATCACCGAGACACCGCCGGCCGGGCACCAGGTGGCCTACAACGCCTTCCGCCTCAAGGGCAAGGTCGAGAACCCGCAGGTGGACGGCACCCTGCTGCCCTTCCAGGGCAAGGTGCTGCTGACCAAGAAGGCCTGCAAGACCTGCAAGTTCAAGACGGTCCGCAAGGTCAAGGTCAACGACAAGGGCGTCTTCAAGGCCCGCCTGACCGTGCCCGACAAGGGCCGATGGAAGTGGCGCGTCAAGGTCAAGGGCAACTCGACCTACGCCACCACGTACGGCGAGAAGTGGACGCTGTTCTTCCGCTGAGCCCCGCATCTACCCGCCCCGGTGGGGGGAGCACCACGATCGACGACGACGACCCGGCGCCACGCGCCGGGTCGTCGTCATGTGTGCTCACCGGTGCGGGTGGATCACCGGCTCCTGGTCAGACGATCGTCCAGGTGTCGCCGGCGCCGATGAGCGAGGCGAGCCGCGCCTGCTGGTCGTCGTCGGCGGCACCGCCGCGGGCGGTGGTGATCTGCGCGCGGGCCTGGTCGTCGTACGTCGGCCGCTCGACCTGGCGGAAGATGCCGATCGGCGACTGGTTCAGGTAGCCGGAGTCGGTGAGACGGCTGATCGCGAACGCGGTCGACGGGTCGGGGTGGTGTGCGTCGTGGACGAGGATGTCGGCCTCGTCGACGTCGGACGCCTGCACCACGAGCACGCCGCCCCCGGCGGTGTCGCGGACCAGCGCCCTGGACCCGAGCCCTGACTCCAGCGGGGTCCCGAAGCGGATCTGCTCGCCGTGGACCAGCGGAATGATCGCGTCGGCCTTGGTGTCGGGGTTCTTGATGGCGTCGAACGCGCCGTCGTTGAAGATCGGGCAGTTCTGGTAGATCTCGACCAGCGACGTGCCGCGGTGCGCGGCGGCCGCCGCCAGCACCGTGGTGAGGTGCTTGCGGTCGGAGTCGATGGTGCGGGCCACGAAGGACGCCTCTGCCCCCAGCGCCAGCGAGACCGGGTTGAACGGGTGGTCGACCGAGCCCATCGGGGTCGACTTGGTGACCTTGCCGGTCTCGGAGGTGGGGGAGTACTGGCCCTTGGTGAGCCCGTAGATCCGGTTGTTGAAGAGCAGGATCGTCATGTTGACGTTGCGGCGCAGCGCGTGGATGAGGTGGTTGCCGCCGATGGACAGCGCGTCGCCGTCGCCGGTGACGACCCACACCGAGAGGTCCTCGCGGGCGGTGGCGATGCCGGTCGCGATCGACGGCGCGCGGCCGTGGATCGAGTGCATGCCGTAGGTGTCGAGGTAGTAGGGGAACCGCGACGAGCAGCCGATGCCGGAGACGAACACGATGTTCTCCCGGCGCAGGCCGAGGTCGGGCAGGAACGACTGGACGGCCTTGAGCACCGCGTAGTCGCCGCAGCCCGGGCACCAGCGCACCTCCTGGTCGGAGGTGAAGTCCTTGCCCGTCTGGACCTCGTCGGTCGTGGGGACGCCCTCGGTGCCGGACCGCAGTCCGGGCAGGCCAAGATCCGTGCTCATGCGATGCCGTCCTTTCCGTCGGTGGTGCCCGCGGGCACGAGGTTGACCTCGATGCCCTCGGCCTCGGCGACGAGGCCGCCGATCACGTCGGCCAGCACGGCCGCCTTGAGCGGCAGGCCGCGGACCTCGTTGTAGCCGACCACGTCGACCAGGTACTTCGCGCGCAGCAGCAGGGAGAGCTGGCCGAGGTTCATCTCCGGGACCAGCACCTTGTCGTAGCGCCGCAGGACCTCGCCGAGGTCGTGGGGGAAGGGGTTGAGGTGGCGCAGGTGGGCCTGCGCGACCTGGTAGCCGGCCTTGCGGACGCGACGTACGCCGGCACCGATGGGGCCGTAGGTCGAGCCCCACCCGAGCACCAGGACCCGGGCTCCGCCGTCGGGGTCGTCGACCTCGAGCGGGGGCAGCGAGTCGGCGATGCGGTCGACCTTGGCCTGGCGGGTGCGGACCATGAAGTCGTGGTTGGCCGGGTCGTAGGAGATGTTGCCGTGCCCGTCGCCCTTCTCCAGCCCGCCGATGCGGTGCTCGAGGCCCGGAGTGCCGGGGACCGCCCACGGCCGGGCGAGGGTCTCGGCGTTGCGCTCGTAGGGCCAGAACTCGGCGTCGTCACCCTCCCCGTGGTTGGTCGCCGTGGCGAAGTCGGGATCGATCGTGGGGAGCTCGGAGACCTCGGGGATCCGCCACGGCTCGGAGCCGTTGGCCAGGTAGCCGTCGGAGAGCAGCATGACCGGGGTGCGGTAGGTGATGGCGATGCGCGCGGCCTCGATGGCGGCGTCGAAGCAGTCGCCGGGCGAGCGCGGAGCCACGATCGGGACCGGGGCCTCGCCGTTGCGGCCGAACATCGCCTGCAGCAGGTCGGCCTGCTCCGTCTTGGTCGGCAGGCCGGTGGAGGGGCCGCCGCGCTGGACCGCTGGAC
>NZ_JBFUKA010000144.1:0-6131 GCF_056401085.1 Nocardioides sp. P4_G4 | reverse complement strand
TGCCTGGGCCGTCCGTGGCTCTTCCGCGACCTGGCCGCCGCCTTCGCGGGCGAGCAGGTGGCGACCCTGCCCACGCTCGGCGAGGTGGCGACCATGATGCGCCGGCACGCCGAGCTGCTGAGCGAGCACATGGGGGAGGAGCGCGGCTGCAAGGAGTTCCGCAAGCACGTCGCGTGGTACCTCAAGGGCTTCCGGGCCGGGGGCGACCTGCGGAACCGGCTCGCCCTGGTCGATTCGCTGGCCACCCTCGACGACCTGCTCGTCGACCTGGACCCCGACGAGGCCTTCCCGGTCGGCGAGCTGGGCACGCCGCGCGGTCGTCAGGGGGCGCCCCGCAAGCGGGTCGTGCTCCCCGAGGGGTGGCTCGACGACACCGACGGTCGGGACTTCCACGTTCGCGAGGACGCCCTCGAGGTCACGGGCGGATAACGCTGCGGTGTCGAAGCGGTGACGGCCCGGCGACCGGGAACACCCGCGACGAGTCCCTCCAGAATTGGGACAGGCCCGAAAAGCTGTGCTTCACTCGTCATTCTGCCCGCCTCTCCCCCCGAGGCCCTCACAGGCTCGAGAGTCGGACAGCATCCCCCGAACGCAACAGCAAAGGATCAACGCTGTGGCTCAGCATCGCCACACGCGGGACGCCAATGCCCGCCGCACGCCCTCAGCCATCCAGGTGGCCGGACCCGTCGCCGTCCTCGCGACCCTGTCCGCCGTCGCCCTCGGCGTGATGACCTCCCCACCCGTCGTCCCGGGCACCCAGGACCTGCTCGCGTCGTCCTCGAACGCCGCCGCCGGCATCTCCGCCTCGAGCGTCGCCCAGCGCGGCGACGTCGTCTCCCGTTCCGAGCGTCGTCAGGACGCTCGGGAGGAGGCCGAGAAGGAGGCCCGCCAGCAGGAGCGGCAGGACGCCCGCCAGGAGAAGCGGCAGGACGCCCGCGAGCAGAAGGCCACGGCCGCGGCCGTCCGGACCGCCGACACCAGGCTCTGGACCACCACCGAGCTCAACTTGTGGACGAGCGCCGAGCGCGACGCCCGCCAGGTCGGCCTCGTCGACTCCCTCGAGAAGGTCCTGGTCACCGGCCGCAAGGACGGTGACAAGGTCGAGATCGTCGTCGGCGGCAAGTCCCGCTGGGTCACCTCCGGCTACCTCGCCGACGACAAGCCCGAGACCGGACCGTCCCTCGGCGGYCAGTGCACCAACGGGTCCACGATCGACGCGGGCCACGCCGCGCTCTACGGCATCCACGACGTCGTCTGCGCCAACTGGCCGCAGATCACGACGTACGGCACCTGGCGCGGTGACGGCGAGCACGGCGAGGGCCGGGCCATCGACATCATGACCAGCGGCGCGACCGGGTGGGAGGTCGCGGAGTTCCTCCGCGCCCACTACGACTCGCTGGGCATCGAGTACATCATCTACTCCCAGCAGATCTGGTCCGTCGAGCGCAGCGGCGAGGGCTGGCGCGGCATGTCCGACCGCGGGTCCACGACCGCCAACCACTACGACCACGTGCACGTCACGGTCTACTGAGTCACCACGGCGCGCGGGCAGGAGAGACATGGCCCACGAGCACCCGAGGCATCCGCCGGTCGACTGGCTAGAACTGGTCGCGGTGCTCCTGCTGTCGATCACCGCGATCATGACGGCCTGGGCCGGCTTCCAGTCCAGCAAGTGGGGTGGCGCGATGTCGATCTCCTTCGCGCAGGCCTCCACCGCGCGCATCGAGGCGGCCAGGCTCGAGGGTGACGCCAACCGCAAGCAGACCATCCAGGTGTCGCTGTTCACCGAGTGGCTGCAGGCCTACCAGGCCGCCGACACCGAGCTGACCGACTTCCTCCAGCAGCGGTTCCCCGAGCCGCTGGCCACCGCCTTCCCGATCTGGCTGGCCGAGCGTCCGGCCAAGAACCCGGACGCCGCGTCGACGCCCTTCGAGCTCGACGAGTACGTGATCCCCGAGCTGCAGCAGTCCGAGGACGCCGACGCCAGGGCCGACGCCAAGTACGAGGAAGCGCTCCGCAACAACCAACGCGGCGACAACTACACGATCCTCACGGTCGCCTTCGCCACCGTGCTCTTCTTCAGCGCCATGGCCACCCGGTTGCGCAGCTCCCGCACGCAGTGGCTGATGCTCGCGATCGCGGCAGTCGGATTCCTTGCCACGACGGGGTTCCTGGCCACCTTCCCGAAGCTCATCTGACTTCGGTGCACGGCACGCCACTAGGCTCGCGGGCGATGACACCCGACGAGCTGTACGACGAGCACGACCGCGCCCGCGTGGTCGACGAGCCGCCCAAGCGGGTGGACGCCCCGGTGCGCACCGCCTTCGAGCGCGACCGCGCCCGGGTCGTGCACGCGGCGGCGTCGCGCCGGCTCGCGGCCAAGACCCAGGTCGTGGGTCCGCAGACCGACGACTTCGTGCGCAACCGGCTGACCCACAGCCTCGAGGTGGCGCAGGTCGCGCGCGACCTGGCCCGGGCGCTGGGCTGCCACCCCGACATCACCGAGACCGCGGCCCTGGCCCACGACCTCGGGCACCCGCCCTTCGGCCACAACGGCGAGCGGGTGCTGGCCGAGCTGAGCCAGGACTGCGGCGGCTTCGAGGGCAACGCCCAGACGTTGCGGCTGCTGGCTCGCCTCGAGGCCAAGACGTTCGACGCCTCGGGCGACTCGGTGGGGCTCAACCTCACCCGGGCGACCCTCGATGCCTGCACCAAGTACCCGTGGGCGCGCGACGGTGCCCCGGGCCCCGGCGGGGTGCACGCCGACGGCACGCCCCGGTTCGTCGTGAAGTTCGGGGTGTACGACGACGACGCCCCGGTCTTCGACTGGGTGCGCGAGGGCGTCACCGGGCGCCGCCAGTGCGTCGAGGCCCAGGTGATGGACCTCGCCGACGACGTGGCCTACTCGGTGCACGACGTCGAGGACGGGATCGTGGCCGGTCGGCTCGACCTGACCCGGCTCGACCTCGACGCGCTGTGGGAGACCGTCCGGGCGTGGTACCTGCCCGAGGCCTCCGACGACGAGCTGGGCGAGGCGCTGGCGTCCATGCGCCGGCAGGGCAGCTGGCCGACCACGGCGTACACCGGCACCCGGCGCGACCTGGCGGCGATCAAGAACCTCACCAGCGACCTGGTGGGCCGGTTCTGCGGCAGCGTCCAGGCGGCCACGTTCGCGGCCGCCGACGGGCCGCTGGTGCGGCACCGCGCCGAGCTGGTGGTGCCGCACGCGACGCAGGTGGAGATCGCGATCCTCAAGGGGATCGCCGCCCACTACGTCATGCAGGCCACCGACCGGGTGGCGCTCATGGAGCGTCAGCGGCTGCTGCTCGCCGAGCTCTTCGGGGCCGTGTGGGACCGCGGGCCGGACGCCCTCGACCGGCCTTTCGCCGACGACTGGGCGGCGGCGGCCGACGAGGCCGCCCGCCGCCGCGTGGTCGTCGACCAGGTGGCGTCGCTCACCGACGCCAGTGCGGTGTCGAGGCACGCCACCCTGGTCGGCTGACCGTCAGGGCAGGTCGCCCTGGGGGTACGGGTTGTCCTGCAGCGCGACGTTGTCGGGGTTGAGCTGCGACTCCAGGTCGGAGCCGTTGCTGCTGCCCGAGGGCTTCACCTTCTCCGCGGCCGCGCTGGCGGCGGACGTCACCTTGTCCTTGACGACCGGGGCCTGGGCCTTGGCCGTGTCGGCCGCCTGGTGGGCGGCGTCCTGGACGCGCGGGTCGTCCTTGACCCGGGTGGCCATGTTCTTCATCTGCTCGTAGCGCTCGCGTCCTGCGCGGGTGCCGAGCACGTAGCCGATTCCTCCGGCGACGAGTACCAACAGCTTCTTCATCGTGTTTCCTCTCGGTGGGGGTCCAACGTGTGTGTCTGGTCGTCGTGCTGCTCGCGGATCCGTCGGCCCTCGGCGACGTCCTTGGCTTCCTTCTCCTGAGCCTTGCGGATGTTGCGGGTGTCCCGCGCCGGGAGCTGGAGCTCCTCCTCGGCCGGCAGCCCGGCCTGGAGCTGACGACCCCGCTCGAGCTCGGAGTCGACCTCGGCACCGAGGAGCAGCGCGAGGTTGGTGAGCCACAGGTAGAGCAGGGCGACGATGACCCCGGCCAGCGAGCCGTAGGTCTTGTTGTACGACGAGAAGTTCGCGACGTAGAACGCGAAGGCCAGCGACGCGAGCACCCACACCACGATCGCGACCAGGGCGCCCACGGAGATCCAGCGGAACTTGGGCTGCTTCACGTTGGGCGTGGCGTAGTAGAGCATCGCCACGATGAGTACGACGGCGATCGCGAGCACCGGCCACTTGGCGATGCTCCAGGCCGTCACCGCGGCGTCGCCGAGCCCGATGACGTCGCCGATGGACTGGGCCACGGGTCCGGAGACGATGAGCATGAGCAGCACGGCGGCCATCAGCACGAGGGCGACGACGGTGATCAGGAGCATCACCGGGCGCAGCTTCCAGAACGGCCGGCCCTCCGGGATCTCGTAGATCCGGTTCATCGCCCGGCCGAAGGCCCCGACGTAGCCCGACGCCGTCCACAGCGCACCGGCCAGTCCCAGGACGAGCGTGAGCCCGGCACTCTGGGACTGCGCGATCTGGGTCAGCGTGGGCTCGATCGTGCCCAGCATCTCGGAGGAGACGAGCGGGTCGAGGACGTCCAGCACCGTCTGCACCGACTCCTCGGCCTGGCCGACGAGGCCGAGCAGCGAGGTCAGTGCGATGGCGGCCGGGAAGATCGACAGCACGGCGTAGTAGGTCAGGGCCGCCGCGAGGTCCGTGCACTGGTCGGCGGAGAACTCCCGGAACGTCTTGCGAGTGACGTACATCCAGGAGCGCTTCTCCAGGTCCGCGGGGCTGTCCGGCTTGCGCTCGTCCTCGGGGTCGGCTGTGGTGGACTCGTGACGAGACGTGTCGGGTGTGCCGGTGCTCATGATCGGTGCCGCCACCACACCAGGACGAGCGCCATCGCGACCAGGGAGCCGGCAGCGGCCAGCACCTCGGGACGCGGCTTGCCGTCGTCGGTGGTCGCGCGGTCCTTGACGTCGGCGACCTTGGCCCTGGCCTGGGACTTCACGTCGAGCTTGGCGCCGAGCTGGTCGACCGTCTGCGCGAGCTGCGCGCGCTGCTCGGCGATCTCGGCCTCGAGCTGCTCGGGGGTCTGGTTGTCACTCATGGTGTGCACCCTTCACGGTGGCGATGTCCTCCTTGACGCCCTCCAGGGCGCGCTCCGGCTTGGGCGGGCCGGCGGAGGCGACCTTGTTCTTGCCCATCACCCCGGCCACGGCGGCCGCGGCGAGCAGTACCAGGGCGACGATCAGCGCGGCGAGCCAGGCGTCCACGACGAGCGCGAGCGCCAGGACGGCGGTCGTGATCAGGGTGGCGAGCGCGAAGAACGCGAGCAGCCCGGCGACGCTGAACATGCCGATGCCGACACCGGCCCGCTTGCCCTTCTCGGCCACCTCGGCCTGGGCCAGCCGGATCTCGGAGCGGATGAGCTCGGGGACCTGCTGGGTCAGCTGGTTGACCAGCCCCCCGAGGGTCTGGTCTTCGGGTGTCAGGGGAGAACTCATTCCTCCAACGTGCCCCACCTGCCGCTGAATATGAACCTGACGCACCCGTGGGGGTGGCCATCACGCCGGACGTAGACTCCGCCACGTGGTAGGCCGGATTCGCGACGACGACATCGCCGAAGTACGCGAGAAGGCGCGCATCGACGACGTCGTGTCGTCCTACGTCACCCTCAAGCGCGCGGGCGGCGGTTCGCTGAAGGGCCTGTGCCCCTTCCACGACGAGAAGTCCCCGTCGTTCAACGTCAACCCATCGCGCGGGTTCTTTCATTGCTTCGGGTGCCAGGAGGGCGGCGACGTCATCTCCTTCCTGATGAAGATCGACGGCCTGTCCTTCGCGGAGTCCCTCGAGCGCCTCGCCGACAAGTACGGCGTGGTGCTGCGGCGCGAGGACGGCGACCAGGTGGAGCGCCCACGGGGCCCCGCCCGTGGCCGGCTCATCGAGGCCCACAAGATCGCCCAGGAGTACTACGCCGAGCAGCTCGGCACCTCCGACGCGCTCGTGGCCCGCCAGTTCCTCGGGCAGCGGGGCTTCGACCAGGCGAGCGCGGAGACCTTCGGCGTGGGCTTCGCCC
>NZ_JBFUKA010000143.1:0-6284 GCF_056401085.1 Nocardioides sp. P4_G4 | reverse complement strand
CAGCCAGCCTGGCGGTGCTCTCCGGCGGACGGTTCGTGCTCGGCCTGGGGCTGGGCGACGACTGGGTGGCCGAGTTCAGCGCGTACGGCGACGAGCCGGTGCCGAAGGTGCGCGGAGGGATGCTCGACGAAGGGCTCACGGTCCTGAAGGGGCTGCTGAGCGGTGAGCCGGTCGACCATGCGGGGACCCACTACACCGCCAGAGATGTCCGGTACCGCCCCGCACCCGCCGTACCGATCTGGCTGGCCGGGCGTTTCGGCAACAAGGCTCCCGTCCGCCGGGCGGCACGACACGACGGCTTCTTCGTCATCGGGCTGGACGGGCCCGATGACCTCGAGACGGTCACCGCGGAGCTGGCCGGGCACGACCCGTCGCCCGGCTTCGAGGTGGTGGTCGATCTGCAACCGGAGCAGGACCCTGCCGAGTGGGTGGACCGTGGCGCCACGTGGGTGCTGACGCGGATCGGGCCGTACGACCTGGACCTCGACGACGTCCGGCGCACCATCGACGCCGGACCCTGACGAACAGGCCCGCCCGTCGGCGACTGGACGGGCTTCGGCCTCGCTCTCGTCGCAGTGACCGCGATGGGTGGTGCGTGGGCGGGCGGGCAGCCGTACGCCGCCCCGGGTAGGAGGCGGCGTACGGGGCTGGAAACCTCTAGCGCATCACTCGGACGTCGTGGCCGTGCCACGTGTAGGCGGGGCCTCGCTTGTTGGCCTTCCGCGCCGTGTGCACCTTCGCGCTGAACGGATCCTTCGTGTCTCCGAAGTAGTACACGGCATAGCTGGCAGCGCCCGAGAGCTCGGCCAGGCTCTGGAGAGAACCACCGGCCATCGCCCTCTGTGCGGCGTGCTTGGCAGCGTCGTCACCCTCGGGAGCAAGACCCTCGGCGTCGAGTGCCGGCACCCCCGTCAGCACGGTGATCAGGTTGTCGCACAGCTGGTGGTAGCACGGGTCGTACCACGAGCCCGCTGCACCGCCGTACACCGCTGCTTCCTCGGCTGTCTTGACGCCCTCGGCGCCGGCGAACACGCCGCCTGCCGGGATTCCACGGTCGGTGAAGCCGACGTAGTCGGACCGGCCGTCGAAGGGCACGCGTGCGCTCTCGAGACCCTTCGAGCTGAACCAGTCGTCGAAGACCTGCTCGACCTTGCCCGAGCCCACCGGGCCGGCGGGGTTGGCCGGGTCAGCGTCGCCGTCGCCGTCGTAGACGAAGCGGACGTAGTTGGGCGACGCGAGCATGTCGTAGTCGAGCATCACGTCGATCTTGTCCACCTCACGCTGGCTGAGGTTGTGCGCGTAGTACGTCGAACCGACCAACCCGTTCTCCTCGGCCCCCCACCACGCGAAGCGGATCTTGTTGCGCAGGTTGTAGTGGCCGTCGGCGAGCTCCTCGGCTTGGGCGAGCAGCGTGGCCGTCCCGGAACCGTCGTCGTTGATGCCGGGCCCGGCCTCCACGGAATCGAGGTGAGCACCGACCACGACGACATGGTTCTGGTCTCCCTTGGGGGTCTCGGCGATCACCTGCGGCAGGAAGCGATCGGTCAAGGTGCCGTACACCTTCAGGTCGACCGTCGGGTTCTGGCCCTGCTTGTACGCCTGCAGAAGCTCGTTGCCGAGCGTGTAGCTCGAGATCACCGCGGCGATCGTCGCCGGCGGGTCGAGCTGGTCCTCCACGTAGATCGGGTTCTGACGCTCCGGGGCGTTGCCCTCGTTGTAGATGATCACTCCCGTGGCGCCTGCCGCCTGTGCCAGCGACCACTTTGCGACGAACGCGCATGTGCCGCGCTGGACRAGCGCGACCTTGCCGGACACGCCGGCGTAGTCGGCCGCCACGCAGCCGCTGGCCGATCCGCCTGTGGGCGGGTCGATGATGCCGCCGACGGGGAACACGGGGGCGTTCGTGAGCGCCACGGTGGGCGAGTTGGCCATGGCGATGAAGTCGGCCGTGGGCTGGTCGCTGTCCTCGGCATCGCCGGGGACGTACGTCTTCGGCGTCGGCGCGACCATGTTCAGGACGGGCGGTTGCGTCTCCGACCAGACCGGGAAGTTGAACTGGTTCACCTGAGGCCTGTAGCCGGCGGCACGCAACGTCGAGACGACGTAGTCGAGCGACTCCCGATAGCCGCTCGACAACACCTCACGCGTGTCGTCGTTGAGGGACGCGATCTGTTGCAGATCCGTCTGGTGCTCCGTGATCTCCGAGACAGAGACACCCTTCACGAATTTCTTGGCCTGAGAACTGTTCGGGGTGACGCCGTGGCCATGGTGGCCCTTCGGTGCCTTGGTGACGACGTGCAGGCCTGACTGCACGGCGCCTGATCCGGACGAGGCGGCGGCCGTGGCAAACAGGACAGAGGCCGCACTCGCAGCCAGTAGCTTTGACGCAGTGTTCATCGCTCCCTCTCGGGCTGCCGACGAACACGTTCGGCCCGATGCCGATACGGTCGGCCGCCGGCTTTCGAAGTTACTTTTCCGTCACCCTGCCCGGATAGCCCCTCGTTGGGGCATCTTCATCCACACGGAGCAAGGGACGCCGACAGGGCGCCCGGTCAACCCCGCATGAAGTCCGCGACGACCCGGCCCAGCTCGGCTCCGGCGTCCTCCTGCAGGAAGTGGCCGGCGTCCTGGATGGTCGGATGGCTGAGGCCTCGCGTGCCGCGGACGAGCTTGTGCAGGATCGGTGCCATCGCGCCGGTGATCGGGTCGCTGTCGCTGAACGCGACCAGGAACGGCAGCTCGCTGGTCGACAGCACCTCCCACGCGACGCGGTTGGCCTCGCTGGCGGGATCGTCGGGGCGGGTGGGCACCAGACCGGGCATGGCACGGGCACCCGCCTTGGCGCGCTCCTCGGGGAACGGTGCGTCGTAGGCCGCGCGTACGTCCTCGGCAACCGGGCGCACGCAGCCGGCCGCGACCAGCCGAGCGATGTCGAGCACCTCGGTCTTCTCGACTGCGCGACGGAACTCCCACCACACCTCGGGCATGTCGACGTCGCCGGTCGGTAGCCCGGTGTTCGCCGCGACCACGCCGGCGAAGCGGTCCGGGTTCTCGGCGACCAGGCGGAGTCCGATCAGTCCGCCCCAGTCCTGACCGACCAGGGTGACCTCGCGCAGGTCGAGGTGGTCGAAGACCAGCTCGCGGGTCCACTCGACCAGTCGGGCGTAGGAGTAGTCGGCCTGGTGGACCGGTTTGTCGGAGCGGCCGAAGCCGACGAGGTCGGGCATCACGCAACGGATCCCGCGCTCGGTGAGCACCCGGGCCACGTGTCGGTACAGGAACGACCAGGAGGGCTCGCCGTGAAGCAGGAGCGCGACCGGCCCGTCGTCCGGTCCCGCGTCGACATACGCCACGCGCAGGGTGCCGCCGTCGGGGTCGGCGACCTCCGCGTATGCCGGCTCCCAGGGGAAGTCGGGCAGGTGCTCGAAGGCGGCGTCCGGGGTGCGGTAGACCTCCATGCCGGAGAGTCTGGCACGGGCTCCTGACCACGCGACGACCCGAACATCCGGGTGTTCCGACATCCGCGGAACCGCCTCGGGGCCAGGCGGCACGCCACTCAGCTTCGGCGAGCCCTGTTGGTCCGCGCGGTGGCGGGTGCGCTGCGTGGATCCTCCGGCCAGGCGTGCTTGGGATAGCGCCCGCGCAGGTCGGCACGCACGCCCGGGTAGCCGTTGTCCCAGAAGGACTCCAGGTCTGCGGTGACGGCCGCCGGGCGTCGTGCGGGTGAGAGCAGGTGCAGCAGGAGCGGGACCCTGCCGTCGGCCAGGACGGGTGCAGCGGTCCAGCCGAAGACCTCTTGCAGTCGCACGGCGAGCACCGGCTGATCCTGGGAGTAGTCGATCCGCACGCTCGACCCGCTGGGCACCTCCACGCGCTCAGGGGCCACGTCGTCGAGCCTGCCCGCCTCCGGCCACGGGACCATCGCTCGCAGGGCGGCCGTCACGTCGATACGACGAAGGTCCCGGGCCGAGCGGACCCGCGCCAACGGCGGCCCGAGCCAGGAGTCGAGGTTCTGCGTCAGTGCTGCGTCGCTCACGTCGGGCCACGGGTCACCGAGCGCGCGGTGCAGGAAGTCGAGGCGGGCGCGCAGCGCGGTGGCCGCCTCCGTCCAGGCGAGGAGAGCGATCCCCTCGCTCGCGACCGCCTCTCGGATCGCGTCGCTCACGGTCTGCGCGGGTGGATCGCTGAGCGGGGTCGAGCTGAGCTCGATCGCGCCCAACAACGTCCGTCGGCGAGCCAGCACCCGCCCACTGGTCCAGGTGACCTCATCCACCTCGGTCCACAGCGATCCCGCTGCCTCCAGCGCGAGGTCCTCGGTGAGGGGGGCCGCCGCGCGGATCCGGGCCTCACGTTGCCCGGGCCGTCGATCCGCGTCACCGACCGCGAGCCACTCCAGTCCGGCCAGCGGCCCCGGGTCGCGCGAGTCGAGCGCCGCGCCCGTCCCGGACGTCATCAGGTAGCTCGACGTCTCGGAGCGCTTGCGGGCAATCCGGTCCGGATGCGCCAGGGCCACCACCAGACCCACCGCCACGTCATCGGTGAGTGCTCCGGCGTGGCCCGACGCCCCTGCCCGGTCGCCGGCGATGCCCTGCCTGGCCACGACCTCCTCCAGCCGGGTGACCTGTCGGCGCCACGATCCTGCCCGCCGGTCGGCGCGCAGTGACCGGAGCGCAGCAACCAGGTCTCCGCCGGGAGCGCGCACGTCCTCGCTCAGCATCGCGACCACCTCTGCGGCCCGTGTGGCCCCGACGAGACCGGCCCCGTCGATCAGGGCACGCGCCAGCCTGGGGTCGGCCGGCACGCCAGCCATCACCCGGCCCCGCGAGGTGGCTCTCCCGTCCTCGGTCATCGCCCCCAGCCCCACCAGCACCTCCTTGGCCGTAGCCAGCGCGTGCGCCGGTGGCTGGTCGAGCAGCGCCATGTCGCGGACGTCGTGGCTGCCCCAGCACGCCACCTCCAGGGCGAAGGCCGTCAGGTCGGCGGTGGCGATCTCCGGCTCCGGGTGAGCGGCCAGGTGCGCGTGCTCCGCCTCGGACCAACACCGCAGCACGGTGCCCGGACCCAGCCGTCCGGCCCGTCCCGCCCGCTGCTCGGCCGCTGCCCGGCTCACCGAGACCGTAACCAGGGAGCCCAGTCCGCGACGGTGATCGGTGCGCGGCTCGCGCGAGAACCCGGCGTCCACCACGACGCGCACCCCGGGCACCGTCAGCGACGACTCGGCGACCGCGGTCGAGACGATCACGCGTCGACGCGGGCTCTCGCTGAGCGCACGATCCTGCTCGCCGCCGGGCAGACGTCCGTGCAGGGCGTGCACGGCCGCGTCCACGCCGGCAAGGCGACGCACGGTCGCCTCGACCTCCGCGACACCCGGCACGAAGACCAGGACGTCCCCTTCGTGCCCTACCAGCGCACGACGCACGGTCGCCGCGACATGGTCGTGGAACGCCGGGGTGATCCCCCGGTCGTCGGTGCGGCGCACCCCCGCAGGCAGCGGGCACCAGACCGCCTGGACCGGGTGCAGGGCACCCGGGACGCGGATCACCGGAGCGCCCCTCAGATCGTCGGGACCATCGGGATCGTCACCCCGGCCGAGCAGGGCGGCCGTCCGTTCGGCCTCGACGGTGGCCGACATCGCCACCAGGGACAGGTCCTCACGCAGGTTGGCCCGGACGTCGATGAGCAGCGCCAAGGTCAGGTCGGCGTCGAGGTGGCGCTCGTGCACCTCGTCGAGCACGACGGCCCCGACGCCGACCAGCTCAGGATCGTGCTGGATCCGCCGGAGCAGCAGACCTGTCGTGACGATCTCGACACGTGTACGTCGACTGCTGCGTCGGTCTCCGCGCACGGCGTACCCGACCGTCTCGCCCACAGGTTCGCCCAGCAGCTGCGCCAACCGCCGGGCAGCCGCACGAGCTGCGATGCGGCTGGGCTGCGTGACGACGACCCGTCCGGCGACGACCCCGGCGACCGCGGGTGGGACCAAGGTCGTCTTGCCGGTGCCCGGCGGTGCCTGGACCACCGCGACCCCGCGAGTGYGAAGCGCCTCGACGAGAGCGGGCAGGCCCGCGGTGACCGGGAGGTCGGGCGGCGCGGCGAGCAGGTTGCGCAGCGGGTCGGACACTCTTGCAGTCTGCCTGACGCGCATCTGCCGACGAGGCTGCGGGACACCCGCCCAGAGCTGACCGCTGAGGAGACTGCATCTGTCTCCGCAGGGTCGGCATCGGCGCTGGATGTCCCTCGCTCAGCTGGTGCGAAGTCACCACGAGACAGCGACGTACTTGCTC